>CAZYIL010000009.1:0-28284 GCA_964646945.1 uncultured Marinoscillum sp.
CCCTTGGATTATATCTTGTTCAACAACAATCCATCCCTGATAATTTATTTTTATTAATTCATTTTTGACTTTTTCAAAATCTATATTTCCTTTATTTAATTCACAAAAAATTCTATTTTCAATAAACTTAAAATAATGCCAATTATTTTTTATTCCTAACTCTTTTATTTTTTCATTGCAATCTTTAAAATGGACATGCCAGATTCTTTTTTTATACTTTCTTATCACATTGATTGGACTGCCTCCTCCTAAAGAAAGATGTCCAGTATCCAAACATAATCCAATTAAATTTTCATCTGCATTTTTCAGAAAGTAATCAATTTCATCTGGTGTTTCAATGTATCCACCACAATGATGATGAAAAACGGTTCTTAGATTTGATTTTAAAAGAACTTCTTCAGCAATTTTATTAGCTCCATTTGCAAAGATTAATTTTTTTTTTTTTGATAGATGCATGTCTTTTTTAATTCTAGCGGTATTACAAGTTCTTTCTTTTACTTTACAATTATCATCAGATAGAATTATTAGAGCATCATCAAAGCCTGCTTCTTTCATCAAGTCAGCAATTAATAGTGCTTTTTTAATGCCCTTTTTATGATTTTCTTTTTTTGAAAGAGCTATTGGGATAAAAGCTCCAACTAAACTAAGATTTCTTTTATTTAATTCTTTTTTTAATACTTCAGGATGAGTAGGTAAAAATCCGTAATCACCTAGTTCTGTTCCTGAATAATTACATTCTTTAATCTCATTAAGTACTTTCTTATAATTAGAATTATTTTTTATATCAAACTCCAAGATACCCCAAGAACAAGGTGCATTAGCAATCTTTATCATCTTTTAATTATAAAATCTTTGATCCTTCTTATGTTTTAGATATTCTTTGTATGCTTTATCTACGGAACTCATTTTGGAGGTTGCAGCTATAGGAACTTCCCACCATGAGTAACCTTTAACTTCATGAAACCTATCACATTGTACATAAATAAGAGTGGTTTTATCTATATCTTTAGCTTTTGTTAGAGCATATTTAAGGTCTTTATAGTTTTTGCATTCTAAAACATGTGCACCAAGAGATCTTGCATTTTCCGCTAGATTAACTTTTATTTCTTTTTCTTTATAATCACTATCCCCAAAGTCATTATTTTTCTTTTCATTTCTAAAAGAAAATTTAGTTCCAAATCCTTTACTTCCAATTGATCTAGATAAAGATCCTATACTTTTATACCCTTGATTATCTATTAAAATAATAGTTAGCTTCAAATTTTCTTGAATTGATGTAATTATTTCTTGGGAAAGCATCAGATAACTACCATCACCTACCATAACATAGACTTCTCTATTTGGGTATGCCATTTTTATTCCAAGTCCACCTGCTATTTCATATCCCATACATGAATAACCATATTCTAAATGGAAACCTTTAGGATCTTTTGTTCGCCACAGTTTATGTAAATCGCCAGGCAGGCTTCCAGCAGCACATACTACAACATCTTTATTATTTATTATGTTATTTACAGCTCCTATGATCTCTCCTTGACTTGGAATAATAGGATTTCTATAATTATATATTTTTGACACTATATTATCCCACTTCAGATTTAATTTTTTTATTTCAGTTGAATAATTTTTACTTACCTTATAATTATTGAGATAAATATTTAATTCTTTTAGCACAGATCTAGCATCTCCTTGAACCATTAAAGCTCCATTTTTTGAAACATCAAATTCACTAATATTGATATTAATGAATTTGACATTTTTGTTTTGAAATGCTGTTTTAGATGATGTTGTAAAATCACTATATCTTGTGCCAATTCCTATAATTAGGTCAGATTCTTTAGAAATTTTTACAGCCCCTAATGTGCCAGTAGCTCCAATTGCTCCTAATTGGTGTGAATCATTATATATTACTGCCCCTTTTCCTGCAAAGGTTTCAGCTACGGGAATATCAGTTTTATTTATAAATTCTAAAAGTTCTCCTGTAGCTTCACTATAATGAACTCCACCCCCAGCAATTATTAATGGCTTTTTACTTTTCATTATCCATTTAACAGCCTTTTCTATAATTTTTTTATCTGGTCTCAATCTTTGAATTTCCCATACTTTTTTTTTAAACAGCTTACTTGGAAATTCAAATGATTCACTTTGAACATCTTGAGGTAAAGAAAGCATAACTGTTCCTGTTTCTGAGGGAGATAATAATACCCTCATGACCTCAGGTAAACTAGATTGTAATTGTTCAGGTCTATTTATTCTATCCCAGTATTTTGAGATTGGTTTAAAACAATCATTGACGGAAATATCCTGAGAAGAATTTGATTCTAACTGTTGAAGTGCTGGAGACACATTCCTTTTAGCAAATATATCACCTGCAAGAAGTAATACTGGAAGCCTATTGATTGTTGCTCCTGCTGCAGCTGTAATCATATTGGTGCTTCCAGGTCCTATAGATGCAGTACAAATCAGGGCATTTTTTCTATTTCTAATTTTAGCATATGCTGCTGCTGAATGAACCATGGATTGTTCATTTCTGCACTGATAATATTTAAGTTCTTTTTGTTCTTGAATAGCTTGACCAATTCCTCCAACATTTCCATGACCTAAAATACCAAAACACCCTCCGAAAAATTTTCTATCAACTCCCTTTATGTCAATATATTGATTGTTAATATATTTTATTATTGCTTGAGCTACAGTTAATTTTATTTTGTTCATTTTAAAAACCTCCTTTTTTATTGACAAATTCTAAAGTTTCCTTTAGAGTTGGCATAAAGTTAGCACACCCGGGTTGTAAAACAACTAAAGCTCCACAGGCATTACCCATTCTACAAGATTTTATCAAGTCCCAGCCTTTTAAGTATCCATAAATAAAACCACTTGCAAAGGCATCTCCAGCACCTAATACATTTAATATTTTTATAGGAAATCCATCAATTTCAGTAGAGCTTCCATCAGTATTATAAATTGTTACGCCTTTGTCCCCTCTTTTTACTATTAATGTTTCTATTCCACAACTTAGAATATTTTCAATTTCTTTTAAAAGATTTCCTTTAATTTTTGGAGATGAAATTTGTTGATCAGTAATGTTAATTTGACTTTTTGATTTAATATTTGTTGCAAGTATTTCTTCTTCTGTTCCTACAACTATATTAACTAATGGTAAAATGGATTTTGTTATTTTTCCAAAAGAAGATATGTTTTTCCATTGATCTAATCTGAAATCTAAATCATGAATTATTGGTATATTATTTTTATTAGCAGTTTTGATTGCATGAATACTAGCACTTCTACTCGGTTCTTTATTTAAAGATGTCCCGGAAATCCCTAATATTTTACATCTTTCAATTTGGAAATTGTTTACATGTTCGATACCAATCATACTATCTGCGGCATTATCTCTATAAAAAACTAGAGGAAATTTATCTGGAGGTTCAATGCCTAACAATACTGCACTGGTTCTAGTTCCATCAATTTTAGGAATATTTTTAATATTTATTTTTTCTTTTTTTAAAAAATTTAAAACAAAATCTCCAACTTTATCATTTCCAACTGCAGTTAAAATTTCAGTATTTAATCCTAATCTTGAACATCCTACAGCAATGTTTAGAGGAGAACCACCAACGAAAGCATCAAACCCTTTTATGTTTTCAAATTTTGATCCTATGTTTTGAGAATATAGGTCTATTGATGATCTTCCGATAGTAATTAAATCAACTTTTTTCTTAATTTTCATTTTTTATTTGCTTTTACAATTGGAACTCTTGGATCTTTTCCTTTCCATGACTTATAGATCCATTTATGGTCAGGATCATCAGAATTAGCAAGAGATTGATCTGAACCTGCTAAGAAGTTCAAATAATATATATCATATCCATGTCCTGCTACAACTGGATGGTATCCTTTTGGTATAGTCACTAAGTCGTTATTTTTTGTAACGATTACTTCGTTTAAACTTCTGTCATAAGTATAAATTTGTTGTATAGCAAATCCTTCCTTTTTTTCTATTTTATAAAAATATATTTCTTCAAGTTGTGCTTCTAAAAGATTATTGTTTTTATCTACAATTCTTTTATCATGTTTATGTGCTGGAAATGAGCTCCAATTGCCAGATGGAGTATATACTTCTACTGATACTAATTTATGACAACCAAAACCTGGCTCTATGAGAGAATTAATTTGACGAGTAGCATTATCCCCCCCTCTGATTTCTATACTAACTTCGTTTGGTTTTTTAAACTTAGCAGGATAATCCTCATTAGCTATGCAATAGCCACATGCAATATCCAAAATTTCACTTTCAGCTTTTAATTTAAATTCCGTATTTCTAGGTAGATATAAAGTATGTGCTATTCCGTGAAAAACACTTTTTCTACCATTGAACGTTTTCCAACTTCCTTTATCTGATTTAATAGAATAATCTCCGGACATCAAAATGATTCCATATTCATAATTACCAGTATTTTTTTTCCATTCTTCTCCTTTTTTTAAAATCCTAGAATTGAAATTCAGAAGTTTCCATCCTGCTTTTTTAGCCGATATGGATTGATATATATTTAGGTCATTAGAGGCTTTGTGTAAAAGTGAATATTTCTTAGGATTCATAAATTAACTCATCCAGTTTTTTTTTGCATTAGCATTCCATTTTGTTGTTCTTTTTTTTAATCTAGTCCAAAAATTAATTGAACTTTTTCCAGTTATATCTCCAACTCCAAATCTTGATTCATTCCAACCTCCAAATGAAAACGGTTCTCTTGGTACTGGGACGCCTATATTTACACCAACCATTCCAGCACTAACTCTTTCAGTAACATAATTTGCTAATTTTCCATCTTGTGTATATACTGAAGAGGCATTTCCATAATTAGAATCATTTTCAATTTTAATTGCTTTATCTATTTCATTTGTTCTTATTATGGCAAGAACAGGACCAAAAACCTCTTCTTGAGCAATTTTCATCTCTGGACTAACATAATCTATTATAGTGGGACCAACATAATAACCATTTTCTTTTCCTGAAACTTTAACTCTTCTCCCATCTAAAATTATTTTAGCTCCTTGTTTTTCAGCTTCTTCTATATATTTTTCAATTCTTTGTTTAGCTTCTTTTGAAATAACAGAACCTAAATTTTTTCCGGGAATAATATTTTTTGCTTTGCTTGTGATTTTATCTATGATGGATTGAATTTCACCTACACCTATCATTGCAGACGCTGCCATACATCTTTGTCCAGCACAACCTGACATAGAAGCGACTATGTCATTTGAAGCCATTTCATTATTAGCATCGGGTAAAACAATCAGGTGGTTTTTTGCTCCTCCAAGAGCAAGACATCTTTTAAGGTTTGAAGTTGCTTTTTTATAAACTGTCCTTGCAATTTTTGTTGAACCAACAAAAGATACTGCGGATATATCTTTATGATCACATATTGCTTCTACAATCTTCTTGTCACCATTAATTATATTAAAAACTCCATTAGGTAGTCCTGATAATTTTAATAATTCAGCTATTCTCGAAGCTCCAACTGGTGTTTGCTCTGATGGTTTAAGTATCATACAATTTCCTAAAACTAAAGCGTTAGGAATTGTCCAGAGGGGCACCATAATCGGGAAATTAAATGGAGTTATTGATGCCACAATTCCAACAGGAACATGAGATGATCGACATTCTACATCTCTACTAACCTCTTGTATTTCATCATGAATTATTTGAGGCATAGAGCATGCAAACTCTGTAAGTTCAATTCCCTTTAAAACTTCTGCTTTTGCTTCATCAAAAGTTTTTCCATTTTCTTGACATATTGAATCAGACAGAGAATCTATGTTATTTTTTAATTGATTTCTAAATTCAAAAAAAAAGTCAACTCTTTCTTTTAATGTATAGGATGCCCAATTGATATATGCATTTTTTGCTGAATCTACAGCTTTATCTAATTCTTGTAATGAAGAGTTTACTACTTCGGTAAATATTTTTCCATCTTGTGGATTCCATACGGATATTGAATCACTTTTTGAATTTTTGAATTCACCGTTTATAAAATTTTCTGTTTTTTTATTCATTTAATCTATTATATTTTTTTAAAATTCTTCTAACTCTATCATGTGGCAGCTCATAAACAGTATTGTTATTTATTCCAACCATTGTTTCTGCAGAAATTAAAGCATTTAATATTGCTTCTTCTGTAGCTTGAACTGTTGCTAAAAAAAAAGGATTCATTAAATCATTAGGAAGGAATGTTATAGAGTTTTTATTTTTTCTATTAAACGGTTTTTTGTTAGCAGTAGAAAACGCTATAAAGATATCACCTGAGCCATTTGATCCATATCCTCCAACTCTTGAAATTCCTATAGGAACTCTTCTGGATATTCTTTTTAATTGATTTGGTAGAAATGGAGCATCAGTTGCTATAACTACAATGATTGATCCTAAACCATCAGTTTTTTCACCATATGTTATTTTGGGTTTAATATCTTGAATCTCTTTTCCAATAGAAACTCCGGCAATTGTCAATTGATTTCTACTACCATAATTAGCTTGAACTAAAACCCCTATAGTATAATCATTATTATTAACATTTATTTTTCTTGATGAGGTTCCAATACCTCCTTTGAAACCATGACATATCATGCCTGTACCTCCACCAATCCCACCTTCTAAAATACTTTCTCCCTTAGCGTTTTCCAATGCTTTAATAGCATGCTCTTTTTTTACATGAAACCCATTGATATCATTCAAAGATCCATCATATGTTTCTGCTACAACGGGTAATGCCCAAAACAAATCTTTGATGTTATAAAGCGTGTTAAAAATTTTATTATTGTATTGCCATTCTACTACTGCATCCCTAACAACACCAACACTATGGGTATTTGTTAGCATAATAGGTCCTTCAAGAAAACCAGATTCTTCAACCCAAGTGGTTCCTGTCATTTCACCATTGCCATTTAAAGAGTACCATCCCGAAAACACAGGATCAAAAACTTTACCCCTAGGAAGAATTGCAGTTACTCCAGTTCTGATTGGACCTTCACCTACTTTCAAATCTCCTTCTCCTTTAATGATAGTTTCATGACCAACAAGAACACCACTAACATCTGTTATTGAATTAAATTTTCCAGTTATCCCATTTAATGGGATACCTATATCTCTTGCTCTTATTTTACTTTGTGCATTGAGTTGATTAGAAAATATTAAAACTAGAATAATCATTGAGAAAATTTTCATAAATTGGGTTTTATATAAATATAAAACCAAACTATTAAAACTTATACTTTATTGTTATTTAATTAGAAATATTGAATCAGAGAATTGAATCTAAAAAGGAAAAAAATCTAAATACCATAACCCATGCTTTTGGTCTAATATTAAGTATTATAGGGTTATACTTTTTAATTGAAAAGTCCATTCAAAATACAGATAGATTATTTCTTATTTGTTCTATTATCTATGGTTTATCATTAGTCTTTATGTATTCTTGTTCCACTCTTTATCATTATTTTTATCATTCAAAATATAAAAGTAAGTTAAGAATAGCAGATCACATTAGTGTTTATATTTTGATAGCGGGATCTTATACCCCATGTTTGATTTTAAAACTATATGATGGTTTCGGAATGCATTTATTATATGTAGTATGGGGAATAGCAATTCTAGGATTCTTTTTAAAATTATTTTTTATTAATAGGTCTGAAAAAATTTCATTGTTATCATATATCATTATGGGTTGGCTAATAATAATTGATTATAATAATCTTATTTTGTATATGGATAACATTACCCTTCAATTGATGTTTTTAGGAGGAATATTTTATATGGTTGGAGTTGTTTTTTATTCTTTAGATGAAATGAAATATAATCATGTAATCTGGCATTTTTTTGTATTATTTGGATCGTCTAGTCACTACTTTATGATATATAAGTATATAATCTAGTTATTTAATTTCTTACGAAATAAGTCTTATGAACTTCTGCGATATACTTCCTGTTCATAAATTCATTATAAACTTCAAATGTTTCTATTATTAGAGTATCATTTTCAATAGAAACAAAGCTTTCGATACTTTCCTTTGAAGGAAAAGTTAGTTTTATTTTATCTTCTTCTAGAAGATAATCAATAAATCTTCTTTCTCCACTTTTGTATTCTACCTCTATATAATTCCATTCCTTGATAGTCATTTTTTTATCACCAAAATAACTACAATGATTTAAAGAAAAACCATGGGCAGTATTTTCTAAACAGACTCTTTCCCAGGTACCAATTAAATTTTCTTTTGGGATAACATCTTTTGATTTAAAAGAAAGAAAAAAAATACTTATGCTTAATACTAATCTCATCAAAATTTATATGTACAATGTTAGCTTAATTCAATCGTTTTATAATGATCAACGTTTATAAAATTAAAATCTTTCATTTTCTCAAATGATTTTAAATCTGGATATTTAATTTTTGCCAAAAGGGAAACTAATCCTTTAGCTTTCTTCTTTTCATCATGTGTGTTAATTACATATTCTGGCGAAATTTGTTTATACAGTTCAAATACATTTTCAATCCCCGGATTCACATAACCTCCCATAATTTTAGGAAGTATAAACTCAGTAAAAGTTGTTATCATTAATTTAACTTTAAATTTATTAATCAAATTTTTTTGATTTTTGTCTAATGTGAAACCATGCGGAGCATAGAATATTGCGTTTTTTGAATCATCGTAAATAAGTAAAGCAAAATAAATAGGATCCATGATTTTTGGTGGTTTTATACTAAGAAAATTAATATTATTTTTTCCAATTTCTTTTTTTGTATCAATAATAATAATTTCTCTTTTTTCAAATTTATTCCCCAGTTTATTATATGCTTTTTCTGTGGCAAAAATAGGTTTCTCTTTAGGTAAATTTTTTAATGTTTCTATATGGCAATGATCTTCATAATTTTGAGAAATGATAATTAAATCATAATCTGGTATATCTTTAATAAGAACAGGCTTATTTGAATGCCATTGTTGATTTAACCATTTAAACCCATCTATCTCAGATCCAATTAACCAAGGATCCAAAATAAATTTCAATCTATTAAAGTGAATATACCAAGAAGAGTCTAAATTTAAACGTTTAACTTTTATCATAGTAGTTAATAAATGCAAAAATAATTATTCATTTATAATCTAAGATATTTAATTCTATGTTTAACAGTAATTGGTTTAAGAAATTTATTTTACCTGGATTAATATTTCAATCTTTAGTGATTGGAGGTGGTTATGGAACTGGAAGAGAATTGGTTGAATTTTTTCTTTTATTAGGACCAAAAAGCGGATTATATGGCATGATTATTTCATTGTTAATTTGGTGCATAGTTTTATCTTGTACTTTCGATTTATCAAGAAAATTTAATACATATGATTACAGATCATTTTTAAAAAAAATTTTAGGTAAAGGTTGGATTCTTTATGAAACAACCTATTTGATTGGTATGCTTCTTGTAGTTTCAGTTTTGGGTTCTGCTTCTGGAAATCTTCTAATGGATATGTTTAATATTCCCACTATTTATGGTACTCTTTTAATGATATTTTTTATTGGTATTTTTTCGTATTTTGGCTCAAAATTAGTTGAAATATTTCTTTCTTATTGGTCAATTGCTCTTTATGGTGTATTCTTAATGTTGATTATATTTATAAGCTCATCTTATAATGAACAGATTTTTTCAAATCTTTTTCTAGTTGAAAAAGAATCACCATGGATTGAAAATGGGATAAAATATGCTGCATACAATGTTGGGATTGTTCCCGCAATGTTGTTCTGTTTAAAAAACATAAAAACAAGAAAAGAAGCGATAATTTCAGGCAGTTTAGGTGGATTACTCGCAATAATTCCTGGATTTATGATATACTTTAGTTTAATAAGTCATTATCCTCAAATAAATTTTGAAACAATTCCTACAAATTTTTTGTTGAACAAGATTGATTCAGATCTTTTTAAAATAATTTTTCAGATTATTCTATTTGGAACTTTTGTTGAAACAGGATTGGGATTAATTCATGGATTCAATGAGAGATTAGCTGCCTGGCTTAGAGAAGAAAAAAATACCATTTTGACTGGATTTAATCGTTTGATAATTAGCTCTTCAATCTTATTAATATGTATATTTTTTGCTGAAAATTTTGGGTTAATTAATCTAATATCTAAGGGATATGGAACTTTAACTTGGGCTTATTGGATTATATTTGTTATACCTGTAGTTTTTTTAGCATTTAAAATTTTTTTTACAAAACAAATTAATGCTATTTAACTAAAATTATGTTAATGAAATTTATATCAAAATTTAAATTCTTTTTTTTTCTGTTTTTCTTAAATAATTTTTGTTTGTATTCTCAATTTGATTTACATATAAAGAGTGGTATAAATTTATCTTCAGTATCTATTTCTAATAATGCTGATGGTTTTGATCAACCTTCAGGTTTTGTTCCAGCATTTCATGTAGGTGTAATTTTAAATTCCTTTTTGGATGAAGAATACTCCATAGAATATGGAATCATTTACAATGTAAAAGGGTATAAGGTAAATTCTTCAGGTATAAATGTTTATAATTATTCCACTTATTTAGAGTTACCAATTTCTCTTGTTTATAAATTACCTTCTTTTAATGATATTAACATAAAGTTTGGGCCCTATATAGCTTATGGACTTAAAGAATCAATTAGAAACTCTATTATGAAAGAATATGTAAAAGGTAAGATAGGTAACCATTCTGAAGAAGGGGATACTTTAAAACCAATGGATTTTGGTTTAAATTTGGGAGCAAATTATCATCGAAATAAAATTAAGTTTTCTTTAAATTTAGGGTATGGTTTATTAAATAATAGGCCTGGTGGAGGAAAAGGAAATGCGGTAAGAAATGTTAGCAGCCAATTTTCAATTGGATATTTAATAAATTTTAAAAATAATGAAGAAATTAAAAAGAAACAGTAGAGAAGGTGTTATAGCAAGGGTATATGAGGGAATTGGTGAATATTTTTTGATAGATCCTATTATAATAAGACTCTTATTTGTTGCATTTGCTTTAGGTGGCGCTGGAATTTTATCTTATGTTATTGCTTGGGTAATTATTCCAAATAAAAGCTATTAAGGCTTTTCAATTAAAAGATAAACCATACCCAGAGTTCCATCATAATAATTGCCAATTCTAATGTTTTCATTAGGACTGTGTTGATTATTATCTCTATTCACACTTGGAAAAGTAATTGCGGGAACTTTTAAAATAGTTACAAATGGAGATATTGGAATTGATCCTCCTGATGTTCTAATTTTTATTGGGTTTTTATTAAAGGCTTTTTTTAGAGCATTTGATGCCCAAATACCTATTTCGGAATTTACTTCAGTTCTAAATGCTAAATAACTAATTCTAGATTTGAACTGAATGATATTACTTTTAGTTGTTCTTTCTTCTTCACTCGGTTCTCTATTTTCAATTATGTAAGCTCCTTCATTGATTATATGATTTTTTATTAGTTTAATAAGTCTTTCTGGATTACTTTCTTTTACCAATCTAACATCAATTTCAGCAATTGCAGTACTTGGAACAATAGTTCTTGCTTCTTTTCCTACCCATCCAGATTGTAATCCTCTAACATTTAAAGAAGGAAATTGTATAGATTCTTGATATGATGATCCAACTTTATCAATATTTGCAATACCTATATTTTTCATTATTGTTTTTTCATCATCTGGGACTTCATTTAATATTTTTTTAGTTTCTTCATCAAGATTTATTCCATCATGAAAACCTGGAATTATTACTCTTCCCGAATAATCTTTCATAGATGAAATTATTTTTGACAAAAAAATTGCTGGGTTTGGAGCATAATTACCATAATGTCCACTATGTTGTGGAACTTTTGGTCCATATGCTTTTAAAGTGATACTACTTATTCCTCTAGCTCCAAACGAAAGAGTTGGTTCATTTGTAACATGAGAAGGTCCATCGATGATTAATAGATAGTCTGATTGTAATTCATTTTTAAATTTTTTTACAGCATTTTCAACAGTAGGGGAACCCATTTCTTCTTGAAAGTCTATAATTAATTTGAGATTTATTTTGGGTTTCAAATTGAGTTTTTCAATTATTTTTAATGCATTTACTAGCATCATAGGAGGACCTTTATCGTCGCTTGCTGATCTTGCAAAGATTCTCCAATTTTTATCAGGCTTATTAATTAAATCCCAATCAATTTCTTCCCATTCATTGTTATTATTTTTTTTTTTAAGAACGGGTATATAAGGACTTTCTTGGTTCCATTTTGATGGATCAACGGGTTGTCCATCCATATGAAAATAAATAAGTAGTGTTTTATTGTATTTTTGATTTGTTGTTTTTTTTTCTGCAAGAAGCAGAGGATGAACAGGTATATTAGAAATACTACTCTCTGCATTTAATTTTTTGATAGTGAAGCCTAATTTTTCAAAAGTTTTTATAGACCATTCTATATTTTTTTTAATACCTTCAGAATCATAACCGTCATTTGGTAAACTAAGTAAATTATAAAATTCGTTCCAAGAATTATTAACTACTTCATTGGTTACTTCTTTAATTTTATTACTATTTTGACTAAATAAGAGATGGAAGTTAACTAATAGTAAAAGAATTAATATAAATAGTTTGGATTTCATTTTTCGTCTAATATAAGTTAAAATAATTTAATTCATTCCTCTCTTTTTTTTAGAAAAATTTTAGAAAAATCTTCTTCATTTTTTATAGTTAGAAGTAAGACTTTATCATTTGCTGCAAATTCATAAATAAAACTAGATCTGATTTCATATTTACTTACTTTTAATATCAGTTTTCCTTCTTTTATCATAAATTTTCTTTTTGTGACTTTATTATTATTTAGTTTTCCTTCATAGATAGTAACGGTTTCGTTTCTATCAAATTCATATCTACTTTTATATTCTGAAATATTTATATTACAAATAAAATCACCATTTTCATTTCTTGGACAGAATTTTTCAGCATCCCAAATTCCATAAAACTTTGATTCTTGAAATTCAATATTTATATTAAATAAGAAAAAAATTATCAAAAGTTTATTCATCAATACTGTCATTTATCCTTTTATCTCTCTTGTAAATTTTTTTTGACGGTTTGATTTTTGTAAGATTTTTTCTTCTAGCTATTTGAGCAAGTCTTCTTTTTTCTTTATTTGTATTTCGCTTTTTCAAAAATTTAATTTTTCTTTTATATATGATTTTTTCAATAATTTATTTCCCTCATAATTTTCAATTACTAATGTGTCACCAACAAAAAAATAATTCAATTCAGTTGTGCTCCCATTTTCATAAGATATATTGATGTTTTTCTTTGTTATTATATACTTAGATTTATTTGATTCAACATCTTGATAATCAATTATACTACCATCGGATTTAAATTCGATAACCTTATCTCCAATATCATATGTTGTTTTATTATTATTATTTTCACTTGAGTTATGGGAATAATATTCTTTAGAAATTATAAGATTCCAAACTCCATACAATTTTTTATCGTAATTTTGAAACGAATAAAGTTTTAAAAAGAGAATTAAAAATATGGTTAATAGATAATTCATATTTTTAAAATTAACTAATTCAAATTTTTTTTACTAAATGATAAAATAATAATTATGAACAAATTTATAACTTTTCAAAATCTAACTTTTATTGGCTTAATTGTGTTAGCTTATCAAAACTTTGAAATAAGAAACAAACTAAATGATCTTTCATCTAAGATTGAGTATAGTCAGTTTGAGTTGGATGAGATTAAAAAAGAGTCAGCAGAAGCAGCTAAATATGCTAGATCTGCTAATAATATGACTTTTCAACTCCAATCTTTAATAAATGAAAAATAAATTTATAGTATTTTTTTTTCTATTAAATTTCAAAACATATTCTCAAAAGATTTTTTCAGTTGATTATGCCTCTCAATCAGATATAAAAGTATTTGTAGTAAGTTATGCTTCTCAATCAGATTTAAAGGTATTTAAAGTAGATTATCAATCTCAAGCTAATGGTAATAAGGGTTTATGGCATTTTGTTAATTATAGATCTCAATCTGATAAAAATATTTATTTTGTTGATTATTCCTCACAAAGTGATTTAAAAATTTTTTTTGTAAAATATAAGTCTCAAGCTGGTTGGAGAAAAAAAGAAAAAATGCATTTGATGCATTAATTATTTAATTTCGTTTAGAGCATATATTTTTGCTTGATTATAGTTTTTCTTTATGTCATTTAGTAATCTAGTATATTGATATCCCCATTGTTTTGCTCTTGATAATAGACCAAAAAATTCGTTTGAATAATAAAATTTTTGGTTAAAATCATAATTTTCAACTGTGGTTTTACCATAGATATATCCTTCAAGATTATTATTTTTAAAGTCAATTCTAAAGTTTTCAAAAATTTTATTTTCAAATTCAATTGTGAATAAATCAATTTGATTTGAAATCGCTTTATTTCTACTATTTTGATGGTTATAAATTTTAAGTAGTAGAGATTTTAATTCTTTTTTTTCTATAAGTTCAAAGGTTCCTGTTGAGATTAGTTGATTAAATATTCCTTCTTGTGGAAAAAATGAGAAACCCACTTTCGCACTAATAAGTTTTGAAACAATATCCTTTTGTTTAAGAATATTATTTTTTGAATTAACATCGCTTTGTATCTCATTAAACAATTCAATAGCATTATTTGTAGATTCTTGAATATTTAATAATTGATTTAGATCTTCATCAATTGTGTTTATTAAATCCTTAATTAACTTATTCTTTTCTTCATTTTTACTTATTTTTTCTCTTTGATTTTCAACATAAAAAGATAAAATAACACTAAACAAAATTACTATGGATTCTAATCCGTAATTTTGTAATTTGTTAATATCTATTTTCATATCTCCCAGTTTTTTAGCTTATGATTTGTTGGAGCTGATTTTTTTAATCGTTCTCTTATTTTAGGTAAATACATTGTATTGTATCTAAGTCTTGAAATATGATTAGGGTTTTCGTGATCCCCATTCCAACAATGTTCTGCCAAGTTTCCATAATCAACTTCACCTTCATAATAAGGCCTCTTTGTTGATTCAAGAAACTTTTCTGTAAGAACTACCGCGTTATTTAAGTAGTAATTATCCATGTCACCACAATAGATGTGTAATTTTCCTTTTAAGTCATTTCCAATTTTTGCCCAATCTCTTTTCATGATATAACTTAAATCATAATTTTCCTTCCAGTATTTAGCTACTTCTTTGTTAATTACTCCTGTTTTTTTATCCCAAATTGGTTCTGGGTAACCTTCTTTATTAGCTGGTGAATATACTGCTTGCCAGATATCCCATTGATCTCCAGATCTACCTTTAGAACCTAAGACCATTTCTCTATAGTTCATATCTCGAAGATGAGATTTTATAATTCCTTTTCCATCTCTCATACCTGCTCTTAGTGTTTTTTTGTAATAACTTTCATGAAAATAAGCATTTTCATCTTCATAAATATTTACTACAGTAAATGCACGAAAATCGATCGGATCAGGACAAGCTGCAAAACACCCATTATATTCTTTAGGATAAAAAATCTGAACAGCTAATGCTTCCCATCCACCAGTAGATCCACCATAGAGAAATCTTCCCCATCCTTCTCCAATTCCATTGAATAATTTTTCTATATGAGGAATTAATTCATAAGTAATGGCATCACCATATGGGCCTAAATTTTCGGAATTAACTGCATAAGAATCATCATAATAAGGATTTTGATGTTGAATTTCAATAGCTATAAATCTAGGAAAATCATCACTAATCCAATTTTTATAAAGATCATTCGCTTCTTTTTCTTGAATGTATTTATATCCTGTAATTCCAAAGCGTGTATTATATATTGTATCTTCTTTTGGAGCAGTTGGTTTTTCAGTTCTAAACCCGCCAAATGTGTATGGAAAATGACCGTGAAAAATCATTAATGGATATCTTGTGCTAGACACTTTATCAAAATTATGAGGTATAAGAACATTTGCTTGTAAGTACATATCTCTTCCCCAAAATTCAGTGAGCATTTCACTTTTTATTTTTACATGCTTTATATATTTCGAGTCTTTAGAAGGTTTAATAGGAGGTATTTCATTTTCAAGAGATATTTTTATATTTCCCGATTTATTAATCCTCACTTTTTTGGGTGAACTATATAAGTTTTTTGGACTTATATTCCATTTTTGTCCTTCTCCTTGATCCATAGGTAATTTCACAGTATATCCTGTTGATAAATTGAAAGTTTCATATTTATGCAAAAGCGCTTGAATGTAATAATCACCTTCTTCAAGATCTTGTATTGAATTAATTGGATATCCTATAGCTTCTGAATCAATTATTTTTTTTTCTCCGCTGTTCCATGATTCCACATCAATTCCAAAAATGATTTGAGTTTTATGGCTATCATTTATTTGAAATCTTGGTTCTGAATTTTTGCTGTTACTAATCATTAATAAAAGCCTTCCATCATATCCATTTTTTTGAAATTTCTCAGGATAAACTATTTCGAATTTTGTATTATTATATACAGGAATAGTATATTGATTATATATAAAAAGTATTAATAAAGTAAAAAATACTCCTTTAATAAAAGAAAACCACATAGCTTGATATGGATTCAATCCATAAAATTTCATTTTTTTATTTACAAATCTTTTATACCAATTCATATTTATACTTTTAAGTTTAAAGATATAAAATAATTTCTTGGAAGACCTGGATAATAATATCTAGGTATATTTCCATTAAATCCTTGGGCATTTATCAGTATCATAGATGCATATTTTTCGTTTAGTAAATTTTTAATTCCTGTAGTAATCCTCATATCGATTTTATTGATTTGAAACAGTTTACTTATTTTTAGATTTATTATGGTATAAGGATCAGAAAATTTTTCATTGATATCATTCATAGGAATTTTTCCTGTATTTTGAAAATCAATTATAGTTTTAAAATTGTTTATATTAATAATTAATATGTTTGCAATTTTATAGGATGGAACACCAGTTACAGTTTTACCAGCGTAGTCAGTGTCTTTATCAACAAACTCTATAAATTCATACCAAGTTTTAGAGAAATAAATTTCAGACTTTATATTATTTTCTTTTTTAATAGAACTCCATAATTTAGAATTAATTGTAATTTCAATTCCAGGATGAGATGTTTTGCCTGCATTTACACCAACAAAGGTATCTTCAGCTGTTCTCTGGGCTACAAGGAGATTTTTTATTTTCATGAGATATAAGCTCATATCATAGGATATTTTATTTTTAAGTAGATTCCCTCTACTTCCCAATTCAAAATTCCATCCTGTTTCTGGTTTTATATTTGCATTTACAAATCCTTTTTCATCAAGTGTTTCATCAATATTGGGTGGTGAATATCCGTGACTAATTGTAAAAAAAATATTTTTATCAAATAAAATTTTATTTATTGCAATTTTGGGTGATATTATATTTTTATAATCGTATATTTTTGAATCCTTATTTTTTAAAATTTGGGGATCAAGATTATTATATTCCAGAGTTTCCCATTTATATTTTATATAGTTTGAACTTATTCCTAAATCAATATTTGTTGTTGTATTTAAAAGAATCTCATATTTACTAAATATTAATAAATTATTTCTTTTTTCGTTTTGATCGGCTAACTGTGTTTCTGTATCGCTATCGTAATTTTTAAAGGTTTTCCATAAATAATTTTCACGATAGAATTCTAATCCAAAATTAATTTTATAACTATTTCTCTTTATTGTATTAACTATTCTTGTACCATACCCATTACTATTTTCAGTTAAATAATTAAAAGGTCTTTTTTCATCAGAATTATAACTATTATAAAAAACATTTCCATTTAGATTATAATTATTCAAATTATAATTGAAGGAAATTGCTAATAATTCTTTATTGTATTTTTCATTTCCATTAATATTCCCCCAACTTTCAGCTGCTTTGAACGGAGAAGAAGAAAAATCATCAATGTTTAATGAAGAAGGAATTTCAGCTTTGAGATTTATATAGTTATAAATAAGATCTAATTTTATATATTGATTAATGTTATATCCAAGATATCCAAAAGCATTGTATCTTAGATAATTATTATTTTCTCTATACCCATCACTTGAAAGGTTTTGAAAATTTATTTGACCTTCAATTTTGTTAAATTTTTTATAAATATTTATTTTATTTTTAATTGTTTCATATGATCCATAGTATGATGAATAAGAAAGATTATGATTTTTTGATTTATCCAAATTAAATAAGATAGCTCCACCAAGTCCTGATCCATATATATTAGAATTAGGACCTTTCATAATTTCTATTTGATCAAATAACTCTATTCCTAGGTCTTCAATTGAAGTTTCTCCAACTCCATTACTAAGCGGAATATTATTAAGGTATGATTTTATTTTGTTTGTAGAATAAGGGGATCGTGAACCCATTCCTCTTATAGTAATTCTATTAGTATTTAATGCTCCACTATGCATATAAACTCCTGGTATTTCATTTAGTCCAGATTCTATAGATAAATCTGAAGATTTTTTTGATTCTAAATTTTGAATTAAAGAAATAGAAGATGATGCATATTTTAATTTTTTCTTATTTATTTCTGATTTTACAATAATTTCTTCTAATAATAAACCCTTATTTGTTAGAAATATTTCTAAATTTTTCTCATTAATTATTTCAACATTTTTTTCATAATAAACTGGTGAGGAGAAAAATAATGTTGATGGAAAACTTTTTATTTTGATATTAAACTTTCCTTTTGAGTCTGAAAAATATTTTTCATTATTATAGTGAATTTGAACTCCTTCAATAGGAACTTCATATATATTTTCCTTTATAATACCTTGAATGTAAATTTGGGGAAAAACTGAATAATAATTTATTACTAAAACTATAATGAAATATAATTTTTTCAATTTTAGTTTTATATTTAGTTTATAAAATACATAATAGTTAGCAATGCAAGTATTATTATAAGAAGAATCTTAAAAAATGATTTAAATATTAATAATAAGAATTTGTTTTCAGTCATATTAGCAAATGCTCCTAAAGAAAAGTATGCCAACCATACTAGGAATAAGATTATAATAATTTTAAACGAACTAAATTCCATTTACATTTGTTTATATTTCAGTATAAAACTAATCAAGATATGAGATACTTTTTCTTTATATTAATTATATTTTTTTCAAGCTGTAATTCTAATAAATTTACTGAAGATAAATCTGTGTTTACTGGAGATTGGAAAAGAACCAATTTAACTAGAGATGGAGAAAATGTTGATATTACTTTGGATAGTTATATATCTTTTAGATCTGATAATCTAATGTTTTATTTTAATAGGCTTGTAACATTTGATTATCATTCTAATTACGATAGTTTATTTCTTTTATCAACGGAGGAAGAAGATAGTGGTGCTTATGTAAGACGGTTTAAAGTTGATTTTATTGATGTTGATAAAATTTCTTTAACTTTTAAAAGAAAAATGATTAAAGACACTGTTACTTTGGACAAATTTTGGATGATCTATAAATCTACATATCAAAAAATGAATTAAGTCATGAGAACATTATATTTCCTTTTCTTTTTTGTTTTGTTTTCTTGTAATAATAATGTTCCATTTAAAGAGTTAAAACATGATGAAAATTTCACTTATCATGAAGATAAAAAGTTTACAGGAATTGCTTATGAAAAAGATCAAGAGGACAATATTAGAGTTGAGAAACATTATGAAGTTGGTAAAAATTATTTGACAAAACTATATGATTCTAAAAAGAGACTACAGAGCGAATGGACTTACAATAATAAAGAAGTAAAAGTTATCAGATATTTTAGAAATGGATCTATAGAATCTAAAGAAGATTTTGATAATAATTATAATAGAAATGGCAGATCTATTTCATATTATAGAAGTGGAAATATAAAAAGTGAATGGAATTTTATGAATGGATTAAAAAATGGAATTCAAAAGAATTATTACCCTAATGGTTCTTTATCAGATGAAAGAGAGATGAAACAAGGAGTAGATGATGGTTTTTGGAGAATCTATGATAGAAATGGACAACTAGAAAAAGAATTATTTTTTAAAAAAGGAATTAGGATTGATATTTAATCTTCAGTAATAGTTAATATATTATCTTCAACTTTAGTTGTATAAGATTTTAAATCTTGTCCAGCTGGACCAGATATAAAACTTCCATCATTTTTGAATATAGAGTCATGACACGTACAAGTAAAATTATTGTTAGTATATGTCCAACTAGTTCTGCATTGATCATGAGGACAAATACTTGTAAATGCCCTGATAATGTCAGATCCAACATTTACTATAAGTAAAGCTCCATCATCAAACCTCTTCCATCCACCATCACTTTTTAATATTTTAAAATTATCATGATTTAGGTCTATTTTGATGGTAGTTCCAGCAATGTTAAACCCATTTTCCCATTCTGAAGTCTTATCATTAGAATCAGGAGTTATTTCTTCTTCTTTTTCATAACAACTTGTAAAAAAGGATGCTCCTAAACTAGCAAAAAGAGCGGAGGAACCGGCAGTTTTCAGAAATTTTCTTCTATCCCTAGACATGAACAAAATTACAGAAAATTTTTAAAAAACATTAAATTGATAGTAGATATTGGAATTTTATAAAAAATTGTGAGGAGTTCATGTATAAAGACCCATAATCTTTTCCTATCTCTTCTCTTAAAGCATTTTGATTACCTCCTATATAAAATATGGTGAAAGGATTTGGGTTCCATTGAAACAATGGTTGAACTAATAATTTTTTTTGAAAATCATTATATTCTGAAATTAATCTTATACTCAAAGATTTATTGAATTGATATCTAGTAGTAAGTCTTGCGATATACCCGCTATAATAATTTTCGTCTAAATTAATTTTTTTTAATCTTGAAAATCTTAAACTAGGACTTATAGTAAGATTATCATTTATTTGAAAATTTAACAATGTATAAAAAGTAAGTTCATTACCTTCAGGGTAATTCTTAAGTTCATCATTATAATAAATATCTTTACCAAAATTCATTGTTGAGAACATTGAAAATAATTCACTTGTTCTACTCATTAATTTTGTTTCAACTTTAGGCAGCATCTTATAATCTTTTCCTTCAAAATTTTTAAAAACATCTAAATCATAAGTTAAGGTCAATTCTGTATTCCCTATTGTTTTTGTTTTGGATATTAAATCTAAGCTTATAACTTTCAATTCATTATTAAAGTTGTATAGGAAATCACCCTTAAATCCAAATCCAAAAGATTGAATATTTTTTTTATCTAAGATTTTTCTATATTCATGATATAATGTTAACCATCTTCTGTTATTTTTTACTACAAATCCTACATCAGCTCTATATTCTGGTGAAAGATTTTTATATTCAATTAAACTCAGCCAGTGTTCAGTATTTCTTAATATTTGAAAATAAAGAGCATCACCATTAAATTTTTCTCCATCAAGTTTTACAGTTTTACTATTAAATGTGTCTTCAGTATCTATCCAATCATTTATAGGTTCTTCATTGAAGTTTTTAAATAACTCAAAACTTAATTTCCATTTTTTTGAAAATTGAAATATTCCATCTAAACCAAATAAATTCCCATACCCTCCATCTTTATAGTATCTGCTAGATGAAAATAAACCAATTTTATTAGAATTTTTTAACATTTTTTGGAATCTAAATACATTAATTAAACTTTTACCACCTTCACCAAAATAAGATCTGTCATCACCAGCTATTTGATAGGGTGAATTTTTATCTATTGCTGATAGAAAATATATCCTTGTTTTTGTGCCTTGATTTAAAATTTTTGAAGTAAATATTGGATTATTGATAGATCTTGAATAAAATGCTCCATCAGAAAATTTCACTAAATCAGTTCCTCTATTAAAAAATGGTCTTTTTTCGGGATAAAGTAGGGCGTAAGCAGAGTTGATATCAATTTGTGTTACGTCTGCTTCGATTTGAGAGAAATCTGGATTTAGAGCTATTTCTATAGATGTATTTTTAGTTATATCTAAATTCAAACCAATTCCTAAATCACCTGAAGGTTTAGAATAATTTATTTTATCTGTAATATCATTGTATTCTCCAGCAGTGTTTGCTGTTACAAAAGGTAATAAGTCAATTTTTTTTTCAATATCAATATCATTTATTATTAATGCTTTTGTTACTTGACATATTTCGCAAGGATTATCTCTATCTCTTGTTTCATTGCTCAAAGAGACCTCGTTAGAATTTTCATCAAAATATTTCCTATACATATTAAAATGCCATTTTTGATTAATACCATTTGGAAAAGGAAGAGATGAAAAAGGAATTTTCATTTCAACATTGTAACCATCTTTAACAATTTTCCCTGCAGATTCATAATTAACATTGAATGATCCATCATATCTTTTATCGTCAGTTAGAGCATCAATCCCTTTTACATCATATTGACTTCCTAATGGATTTGAAGCTAACATAATATTATTCCTTGCATCTCTATATGTGTCAAATCTTATTAACACAACATCATCAGTCCACATCCCATGATCATCTCTGGGTCTAACAGCAGCTCGGATATTTTTTGGATTATCATAGGCATAAAAACCTACAAAAAGATAACTATCAGAATAGGTTAAATACCCAATAGTTTTTATTTGAGCTTCAGTGTTGTAACTTGGTTCAATTTCAATATTTAGATGAACTAATTTAGCATTCCTCCATTCTTCTTTCTCTATTATTCCATCAATTATCATTTCATTTTCATCTGTTTTTATCAATTCATAAGTTTCTTGGCTGAAAGAATAATTTATCATCAAAAAAAACAAAAATACATGAATGAAAAGTTTCATAGATTAGGAATAAAATTTAATGCGAAAATAAATAAAAAGACTCATCTTTTCTTATAGAAACTTCTAACATTAGAATTTTTTTAATAAAAAAATTAAATTTGTATTAATGCCTACTTATTATATAACAACATTAAATATTGCCATCCCAACATTTATAATTCTTATTTTGTCAGAAATATTTTATGCTAAAATTCTTGATAAGACATACGTTGTCAAGAGTATGGATACTCTTTCTAGTTTGTGTTCTGGCTTGACTAATGTGATTAGGGATGTGCTTGGTTTAACAATCATCATTTTATCATATGGTTTTATGGTAGATAATTTTGCTTTATTTAATATTAAAAATACATGGTTAACTTATGTAATAGCATTTATAGGAATAGATTTTGCAGGGTATTGGGTTCATAGAATAAATCATAGTATAAATTATTTTTGGAATCATCATATTATTCATCATAGTAGTGAAGAATTTAATTTAGCCTGTGCTTTAAGACAATCCATTTCAAACTTTTTCTCTTTAACTTTTATTTTTCTAATTCCAACAGCGATTCTTGGAGTTCCTGCAGAGGTAATAGCCCTACTTGCTCCACTTCATTTATTTGCTCAATATTGGTACCACACTAGACTTATTGGTAAACTAGGGTTTTTAGAACACATAATTGTTACACCTTCGCATCACAGAGTCCATCATGCAATTAATGAAGAATATTTGGATAAGAATCTTTCTCAAATATTTATTTTTTGGGACAAATTATTTGGAACTTTTCAGGAAGAGTTAGATGATATTCCTCCAGTATATGGTGTTAAAAGACCAGTAAGATCTTGGAATCCAATCTTTATAAACTTTACACATTTATTTCTTTTAATTAAAGATGCTTGGAGAACAAATAACTGGTTAGATAAATTTAGAATATGGTTTATGCCTACTGGATGGAGACCAGGAGATGTAGAAAAAAAATTCCCTGTATCTGTAATAGATGCTTCTAACGATTATGAAAAATATTATCCTAACTTATCGATCAAATTACAGACTTGGTCATGGACCCAATATATCATGGTCTCTTTTTTTATGATGTATTTTATAAATCACCTTCATCTTATTAGTTTTATGGAAGGGATTCTTTACTCACTTTTTTTATTTGTTTTCATTTATAGTTTAACTAGTCTTATGGACCAAGATAATTATGCTTGGGTTTTTGAAATAATAAAATCTACAATTGGTTTTCTGATAATTATTTTATTTGGAGATTGGTTTCTTATAAGTAATTATTTTAGTTATGCAACTATGTTAATTCAACTTTATTTTATAATCTCATTCCTAGTTGTATTTTATTTTTGTTTTTATGAAAAGAAAAAATTAAGTTTTGTTGATAATTAAATTATTTCTCATTCATAAAGGGATATCTGTAGTTAGTTGGACTGTCAAATAGTTCTTTAATTGTTCTTGGTGATACCCATCTTACAAGATTTAGATAGGATCCTGCTTTGTCATTTGTCCCAGATGCTCTACTTCCTCCAAATGGTTGCTGTCCCACAACAGCTCCAGTGGGTTTATCATTAATATAAAAGTTTCCGGCAGCATGTTCTAATTTTTTATTCGCAAGCTCAACTGCATCTTTATCTTTAGAAAAAACTGCTCCAGTAAGAGCATATGGTGAAGTATTATTTACTAAATCAAGTGTCTCTTCATATTTTTTACTATCATAAATGTAAATAGTTACTATAGGTCCAAAAATCTCCTCACACATCAGCTTACTTTTTGGGTTTGAAGATAAAAAAATTGTAGGTTCTATAAAGTATCCTTTAGATTTATCATAATTTCCTCCAATTAAAAGTTCATGCTCAGAATTATTTTTTGCAAAATCAATATATGATGAGATATTATCAAATGCTTTTTCATCAATCACTGCATTTATAAAATTTGAAAAATTTTCAGGATTCCCCATCTTTATTGTTGGCATTTCTATTAGTAAATCTTTTTTAATATTTCCCCATAAATTATTAGGTAAATAAACTCTAGATGGAGCACTACATTTTTGCCCTTGGAATTCAAATCCTCCTCTTATTATTGCTGTTGAAACAGTTAAGGGGTCAGCAGATTTGTGAGCAATAATAAAGTCTTTTCCTCCTGTTTCTCCAACAATTCGCGGATATGATTTATAATTACTAATATTATCACCTATTAGTTTCCAAAAATTTTGAAATACCCCAGTGCTTCCAGTAAAATGTATGCCACCAAAATCTGGATGTTTAAATATTATATTTCCAGCTGTTTTACCATCTGTATGAATTAAATTAATTACACCATCAGGTAGTCCTGCTTCTTTGAAAACCTTCATGATTATATCAGCAGAATAAATTTGAGTTCGCGATGCTTTCCAAACAACAGTGTTACCCATAAGAGCAACACTAGAACATAGATTTCCGGCTATTGAAGTAAAATTAAATGGACTAAGAGCAAAAATAAAACCTTCTAGCGGTCTGTAGGATAGAGAATTCTTCATTCCCTCAGGGGATATAGGTTGTTCATCATAAATTTTCTTCATATAAAAAGGATTAAACCTAAGAAAATCAATTAATTCACACGCAGCATCAATTTCAGCTTGAAAAACATTTTTTGATTGACCGAGCATGGTTGTTGCATTTATTTCTGCTCTATATGGCCCAGCAATTAAATCAGCAGCTTTAAGAAAAATTTGAGCTCTTTTAGCAGGGCTCACATTGTTCCATTTTTCTTTAGCTTTCATTGCAGCTTTAATAGCATCTTTAACATGTAAATCATTACCTTTATTATAATATCCAAGGGTATGATGATGGTCATGAGGAGGAAAAATTCTTATTTTATTTTCTGTTCTTACTTCTTTGCCTCCAATGTACATTGGAATATCAACTTCTTTATTTTTTAATTCATTAAGAACATGCTTTAAATCTTTCCTTTCTTTTGATCCGGTTTTATATTCAAGAATAGGTTCATTTATTGGTAATTCAATCTTAAGATTTTCCATGTTTATATATTTTATAAGGTTATTTAATAATTTATATCTAATTTATTTTTTGACAATTCTCTGTTTGAATGCATAATGTCATAAACCTCTATATCTTTTCCTAGTTGTTGGTCTTTTTCAAGAGATTTAAAAATTTGTTCTACTAAATCTAAAGCTTCTTCTTTGATAGAGTAAAAAACAAATTGATTAACATTTTTATTATTTAAAAGTCCCGCATTTTTCAGATAATTAATATGTCTTGATGTTTTAGTTTGAGTAAAATTGAGAATTAATTCTAAATCAGAGATACAAGCTTCTTTTTTATTAAACAAAATATTCATAATTCTTATCCGTGAAATATCAGAAAAAGATTTAAAAACCTTACTTCCAAATTCTACGTTAAAATTTTTCAGTCTCATGATAATTTACTTTAAGAATGAATCTATTATGGAAACAAAATAATAATTAAGTAATTTAGCCATGATTTAGAAATTTATAAACAATATTTTTTTTTTTTAATGCTGATGAAGAAGCTTTTTTATCTGGGATTATTACTTATTATTTGTAACCATCATATATTTTCTCAAGGAAAAAAGAAAATTATACAAATGTCAGGGGTGGTAGTCGGAGCTGATAGTATATCTGGTGTAGGAGGGGTACATATCTATGTTCCAAAAGCTGGTAGAGGAACAACTTCAAATCCCTATGGGTATTTTACAATGCCTGTTTTAGAAGATGATAGTTTGATTGTTAGCGCGGTAGGTTATCAAAAACAAAACTTAATAGTTCCAGGTGACAAAGGGGAATCAATTTCTTTAATAATTGAATTAAAACCAGATACCACTATTCTTCCTGAATTAGAAATTTTTCCTTATCCTACTGAAGAGTTGTTTAAAAAGGCAGTTTTGGCATTGGAATTACCAAATAGAAAAGATTTGGAAAATTTGGATAAATCTCTTAATAAACAATTTTTACGAGAGATGTATATGAATGAACCTATGAGTGCAAATATGAATTATAAATATTTTATGGATCAGCAAATGCTTGCGACTAGTAATAAATATCAATTACCATCTAACCCTCTTTTAAATCCATTTGCTTGGGCAAGGTTTATTAAAGCAATAAAGAGGGGAGATTTTAAAAAAAAAGATTAACAAATTTTTTTAAAATAAAAGACAGTTAAGAATTTAGTAGCCTCGACAGGAGTCGAACCTGTATCTAGAGTTTAGGAAACTCCTATTCTATCCATTGAACTACGAGACCAAATTGTAAACAAATCTAAATTTGTAAATTTTAAATTCAGATTAATTTATAATATAATTTGGATGATAAACTTTCTATGTAGATATTTGATTTCATTGGTACATGGCTGAAGAATTTAAAAAACGTCAGGAAAAATTAAGAAAATTAGTTTTAGATTTTGAGATGCATTTAATGCATAATAAAGATATATATTATGATTCTGAGCACTATGAAAAAATCGTTAAATGGTATATTGATAATCATAAATTTAAAAAAGGCTTAAAAGCTGTAGAATTCGCTTTATTCCAACATAATTTTTCTTCGGACCTCTTGTTTCTTAAAGCTAATATTTTAGTTGGGATGCAAAAATTTAAAAAATCTCTTGACGTTCTTAATCATGCTCATTATTTAAATCCAACTGATGAAAATATATCTATATTAAAAGGACAAGTCCATGTTATTCTTGGAAAAACTGAAGAAGCCATTAAGATTTTTAAAAGTTCTATAAAATTTTCTTCTCATCATGATGAAATTTTTTATCAAATTGGTTTAGCTTATCAAGCTTCAGAAGATTATAAAAAAGCTTTAATTTTTTTTAAAAAAGCGGTGGAAAATAATATTTCTCATGAGAATGCTTTATATGATTTAGCACAATGTTTTAATATTCTTGGTGAATTAGAAATTAGTATAAAATACTATAAGAAATTTATTGATAAAGATCCATATTCTGAATTTGCATGGTTTAATTTAGCTAACGTTTATTTTAAATTAAAGAAATATAAAAAATCTGTAGAAGCATATGAATTTGCAATAACTATTGATGATGAATATTCTTCAGCCTATTCTGGTTTGGCTGATGCATATAAAGCTTTAGAAAAGTATGAAAAAGCAACAGATTCTTATAAAAAAGTTCTTGAATTGGAAGGTCCTAACTCTGAAATTTATTATCAATTAGGAAATATTTATTTTTTAAGAAATAATTTTAATCTTTCAATCAAATTTTTCCAAAAGTCTTTAAAAATTAAACAATTACTAACCAAATCGTTGTATGGATTGGGCAGAAGTTTAATGGCAATTGACAAATGGTTTGAAGCAACTCATTATTTTAAAAAAGCATCAAAATTAGAACCTGAAAACTTTGTTTACTTAAAATCTTTA
>CAZYIL010000010.1:0-24110 GCA_964646945.1 uncultured Marinoscillum sp.
CGAAAGCTATTAGGAAACTTGAATTTCTTAAAATATTTTTATTTAATCTATAAGATTCCCTAATTCTTCTTTTTATTAAATTTCTTTTTACAGAACTTTTGATATTATTTTTTGAAACTACAATCAAAATTCTACTATACGGATAAGATTCTTTATTAACAGTTAGGTGTTTAACATGTAAGGGCAAAATATTAATATTTTTGCCATCAGAAAATAATTTTTTAATAATTTTTTTTTCTGTAATACTTTCTTTTTTATTAAAAGTATTTCTCATTATTACAAATCTATTATTTATCAAAAAAAAATTATAAATAATAGGAAAAAAAATTACTTTTTATGAGTCCTCTCATCAGAAACTGAAAGTTGTTTTCTTCCTTTAGATCTTCTTTTAGATAATACATTTTTTCCAGAAGCTTCTTTCATTCTTTTCCTAAATCCATGTTTGTTTTTTCTTTTTCTTTTTGAAGGTTGAAAAGTTCTTTTCATATTAATTCAGTTTTGTATAACGCCAGCAAAGATAAATACTTTTTAGTATTATAATAATTAAATTATATCAATGATTATTTAATAATTTCAATATCCTCTTTTTCCAATCTTGGACCCAGTTTGGTAACAACTTTAGATGAGAGTTCTGAAGCAATATTTCCAGATTGGAATAAATTCAATCCATTATTTATTCCATATAAAAAACTTCCCGCATAAGTATCTCCAGCACCAACAGTATCTAATGCTTTTACTTTTTTAGGTTCAATTTCAATTATTTCATTTGTATCATTAATAATTATTGAACCTTTAGAGCCTCTTGTTATAACAATCATTTTTGAAAAATTTAAAAGAAAATCATAAGATTCTTTAAGGTTATTTTTTTTAGAAAATGTTAATGCTTCTTCTTCATTGCAAAATAAAAGATCTATTTTCTTACTTAATATTGAATCAAAATTTCCTTTAAAGTATTTAACCATACTTAAGTCTGAAAATGTTAGAGCCACTTTAATTTTATTTTTTTTACAAAAAATAATCGATTCATTAATTGCATCCATCGCTACTTCAGATGTAACTAAATAACCTTCTATATATAAATATTTTGACAATAATAAATCTTCAAAATTTATGTTTTTTTTTGAAAATTTAGAAGAAACTGAAAGACACGTATTCATGGTTCTTTCTGCATCAGGAGTAGTGAGCACCAAACAAGTTCCTGTCATCTCATTATCAGCAATATTGTATTGACCCCTTCCCATATGTACACCACTTTTTTTAAGATCTTCAATATAAATTTTCCCAAATTGATCATCTGATACCAAAAAAGATAAATATCCTGATCCTCCAAGTTGAGAAAGAGTGTAAAGTGAATTGGGAACAGACCCTCCGGACTGAATAAAAGGTTTTGCTTCTTTTATTTTATCAAGTATTAATTTTTGTTTTTTTTGATCTACTAATGTCATTAATCCTTTTTCAATATTATTTTGAAGTAAAAAAGAATCATCAACTAAACAAACACAATCTACAAGAGCATTTCCAATTCCAAAAACGTCATATTTTTTCATATCATCTTAATATATCTATTACTCTATTAGGGTAATCCGAAATTATACCATCGACATTTAATTTTAAAACTTTTGTAATATCATCATAAGAATTTACAGTCCAAGGTATTATTTCAATATTTTTTTTCTTTAAAAAATTTATATCCGATTTACTAAGTTTTTTAAAATTTGGACTGTAAATATTTGGCAAAAAACCTAAATCATTTAAATTTTTTTCAGAACCATAATCATTATCAACTAAAACTGAAAGTTTAACATTTGGATATTTAGCATTAAAATATTGTAAAACTCTAAAATCAAAACTTTGTATAATAAACCTCTTTGTTGAAATTAATTTTATTAACTCTGCAAAAACTAAATCTGAAAATATTTGATAGCTAGGATGAAATAGATTTTCTTCACTTATACTAGATTTTATTTCAATATTATAATTTGGATAATCAATGTCATTTTTTTTAACATAATTTTCTACTTCAATAATTGCTTCTTTTAAAAGAGGTTTAGAAATAGATATTTTTTTTTGAAGTGAAAAATTTGGGTTTCCAAGACTCCCACAATCAAATTTTTTAATTACATCATAGTTCAAATTATAAATATTGTATTTATCAATTTCATCTGATAATTTTAACCCTAAAGAGTCTAAACAAATAATGTTAGAAATCCATGGTTCATGGGATACTAATACTTTTAGATCTTTAGTTATTACAACATCTAATTCAATTGTTTTAACACCAATATCTACTGATTTTATAAATCCTAGAATAGAATTTTCAGGCAAAATACCTCTTACTCCTCTATGACCTTGTATATCAAAATCATTATGATTTGTACAAGATATAAGGACCAATAAAATAAGAAAAAATTTATTCTTTGTTTTCAAAAAATGATAATATAGATACTAGTAAAAATAAAATGATTGAAATGATAAAATATATATTAATAGAATTCTCAAAAAGAAACTGATAAGTTGTTGTCCCTAATATTCCCCCTATAATTGGTCCAAATACAGGAATCCAAGAATAATTCCAATTTGAATCTCCCTTGCCAGAAATTGGCAGAATGAAATGAGTTAACCTTGGTATAAAATCTCTTACAGGATTAATAGCATACCCTGTTGTTCCTCCAAGAGATATGCCAATAGCACACACTAATCCGCCAACAATTAAAGGATTTAATCCATTGGCAAATTCATTCATTCCAATAAACATTATTCCAAATAACAAAGAAAAAGTTCCAATTATCTCACTTAATAAATTAGCCCATTTAGAATCTATAGCAGGTCCCGTAGCAAATACACCTAATTTTACTGATTTTTTATCAGTTTTTGACCAATGAGGTAAATAGTGTAAGTAAATAATTATGCAAGCTATAAAAGCACCTATTGATTGGCCCAATATGTAATTGATTGCATCAGCACTTTCAATTTCATTAATAGAAAGAAATCCCAAAGTTACAGCTGGATTAATATGAGCACCACTAAATTTTCCGCTGGCATAAACCCCTAATGTTACAGCAAGACCCCAACCTAAAGTTCCAACAATCCAACTATTGCTATTTTTATTTGATAAACTTTTATTAAGAGATGTGCCTGCATTTACACCACATCCAAACAAAATTAAAATAAATGTTCCGATTGCTTCAGCTAAAAATTCATTCATATTTATTTTTTATATATTATTGTTGTAAATGTATTAAAATTTTTACCCTTTATAAATTGATAAAAAAAATTACTTTATTTTTTCTAATATTTTTTGGTTGCAAACCAATTGAACCAATTCAATTTATTGAAATAAAAAATGTAAAAATTGACAATCTTTTAGATAATAAATTAACAATATCTGCTGATATAATCCTTGATAACCCTAATAAAGTTAAAATAATAATATCAAAAGTAAATGTTGGGATTTTTGCTGAAGATATTTTACTTGTTAAAATTGATGAAGATAACCCAAGAGAACTTTCTACCTTGAGTCAATCTACTATCAATATTCTTGGTGATGTAGATGTCAAAAATCTTGAAAAATTTATTAATCAGGCAGGATTAGCTCTTTTGATAGGAAATGAAAAAATAAGTCTAAAATTCAAAGGGGAAATAGAAGCTAAAGTATATGGAATAAAAGATTTAATTGAAATTGATTATTTAATTGGAAATGTAAAAGATTTGGTCAAGTAAAATTAGTTATCTCATTAATATATTTAAGTAAATCTTCTAGTTCTTTTTTCCATTTATTTTCTGAAATATTTTTAAATTCCATGTATGGTTTTTTTATTGAATTTAAAGACTTTTTAATTTTATCTATTTCAAAATAAACCATAGAATTTCTCTGACTAAAAAAATCTAAAAGACTATGACACATTTCATTTTCAAAACAATATATGATTTCTGAAATTAATAAAGCATAACTTTTATGATTGGAATATTTTTCAATACAAATCCTAAAAATTGCAATACACTCATCTCCATAAATATCATACATTTTAGAAATATCTTTTGATGGAAGTTTGAGATGTTTTATTTCATTAATAAATTCCTTATAAGGATATTTAAATAATTGAATTTTATTGGTTATTGATATGCTTTTTGAAACATTCAGTTTTTTAAGCAAGATATCAACTGCTCTTTCTGCCATCTTTCTATAACCAGTTAATTTACCTCCAGCTATAGTGATTAAACCTTCTTTAGAAATAAAAATTTCATCTTTTCTAGAAATCTCAGAAACATTTTTCTTGTTTTCTTTTATTAAAGGTCTCAAGCCAACCCAGGTTGATGTTATATCTTTATCTTCAATATTAACTGAAAAATAATTATTTACAGATTGAATTAAATAATCAACTTCTTTTTTTAAAACAACTAATTTATCTTTTTCTTTATCAAAAAAAGTATCTGTTGTTCCTATATAAACTGTATTATTTCTAGGTATGGCAAAAATCATCCTATTATCTAATGCATCAAAGTAAACAGATTGCTTTAACGGAAATTTCTCTTTAGAAACCACTATATGGATACCTTTTGATAATATAAGTTTATTGTCCTTGCCTTTTAAAATATCATCCGTCCAAGACCCTGAAGCATTGATTATAGCTTTTGATTTAATAATAATTTTTTTTTTAGATAATTTATCTCTACAGTATATGCCCGTTATTTTTTCATTTTGATAAACAAATTTTTCTGCTTTCAAATAATTGATGGGTAAAGCACCTAAACTACTACTCTTTTTAAGTATTTCTATAGTGAGTCTACTATCATCTGTTCTGTACTCAGAATAAAGTGCACCTCCTACAATTTCTTTATCTCTAAGAAGTGGCTCCATTTTGATAACCTCTTTTTTTGACAATATTTTTTTCTGTTCAGAGCTCTTAACACCAGCAAGATAATCATAAACAGTCAAGGCGATAGAAGTAGAAAATTTGTTTAATTTCCCATTCTTTGATATAGGTAATAGCATTTTTTCAGGTTTTACAATGTGAGGCGCTATCCTATGTAATATATCTCTCTCTATACCTGTTTCACTGACAAGTCTAAATTTAAATTGCTCAAGATATCTTAATCCACCATGAATAAGTTTAGTAGACTTACTACTAGTACCAGAGGCAAAATCGTTCATTTCAACTAAGCAAACATTTAAGCCTCTTGAAACTGCATCTAAACAAATTCCAGCTCCCGTTATCCCACCACCAATTACAATTACATCAAAAAAATTCGAAGATAATTTTTGAATCAACTCTATTCTTCTTTTTGATGAAAAGAAATTTATTTTTCTAGCCAATTTAGAGTTCTTTTTACAGCCTTAGTCCAGCCATTAAACAGTTTTTCTCTTTTGTTCGGATCTATTAATGGTTGAAATTTTTTATCCATTTTTTGATTTAATATTATTTTATCTTTATCCCACAATGAAGAAAACAAACCTGCTAAATATCCAGCTCCCATAGCTGTAGATTCAATAATTTCTGGTCTTAAAACTTCAGAATTAAGAAGATTGGACTGAAATTGCATCAAATAATCATTTCTACAAGCTCCTCCATCAACTTTTAATGATTTCAACTCTAAATTTGAATCTTTTTGCATAACATCAATTATATCTTTTGTTTGATATGCTAAAGATTCAAGTGTTGCTTTTACTATATGTTCTCTTCCTGTATCTCTTGTTAATCCAAAAATAGCCCCCCTTGAATACATGTCCCAATATGGTGCTCCTAGACCAGCAAAAGCTGGGACAACATAAATGTTTTCAAGTTCTTCAATAGAATTAGCAATTTCTTCAGTCTCTTTTGCATCTTTTATAATTTTTAATGAATCCCTAAGCCACTGAATTGAAGCTCCAGCAATAAAAACGCTTCCTTCAAGAGCATAATTGACTGAGTTTGAAGTTGAACAAGCGATAGTTGTTAATAGACCATTTTGTGATAGATTCATTTTTTTTCCAGTATTCATTAGAAGAAAACATCCTGTTCCATATGTGTTTTTTACCATTCCATTATCAAAACAAGCTTGGCCAAACAAAGCTGCTTGTTGATCCCCAGCTACTCCTCTAATGGGAATTTTATCCCCCTTATATTCATAGGATCCAAACTCAGCTGTAGAAGGTAATACTTTTGGTAAAATTGAGTTTGGAATATTAAGATAGTCTAGAATTTTATTATCCCATTCTAAAGATTTGATATTAAAAATCATAGTTCTAGATGCATTAGTAAAATCTGTTACATGAGATTTAAAAGACGTTAAATTATATATTAGCCATGAATCAATAGTTCCTGCTAAAACTTTATTTTTTTTAATCTTTTCTTTAACTCCATTAACATTATCAATAATCCATTTAATTTTTGTAGCTGAAAAATATGAGTCAACTACTAATCCCGTATTCTCTTTTATATAATTCTCTAAACCATCTGTTTTAATTTTCTCACAAATATTTGTAGTTCGCTTATCTTGCCATACAATAGCATTATAAAAAGGTTTCCCTGTATCCTTATCCCATAAAATTGTAGTTTCTCTCTGATTTGTTATTCCTATACTAATAATAGACTTAGGGTCAATATTATTATTTGATAATAATGCCTGAAAAACTTTAATTTGAGAACTAAGAATTTCTAGAGGGTTATGTTCAACCCAACCAGGTTTAGGGAAAATTTGTTCAAATTCTTTTTGTTCTATAGCAATTAAACTTCCATTTTCATCTATCAATATTGCTCTGGAACTTGTTGTTCCTTGGTCTAACGCTATAACATACTTCATTCTTATAAATCTTATTCTTTAACAATTGCAGGATCTAATAAATCAATATTAGATATTACATAATTTCCAACCATCTCTCCTTGCTTTACACCATTATATATAGCTGGCATGTAGTGAATCCCACCATAAATTCTACTTATAGCAGCTTCTTCTGATGCTTCAAGAAATGAATTAAATTTTCTTGGAGGTAATCCATATTCACTTTCTGAAGTATCTAAAAATTTAAAATCTTCTCCTAAAATATCTGTTAGAATAACTGCAGCTGATCTTGAAATAACACTATGACCTGATGTATATTCAGGAAAAGGTGGAGTTTGTAAAAAGGGAATCCAATCTTCATCAATATATTCATTAATTACAGTTTCTGGCCTAATTAAAATACTTCTCCATTTTTCATCCCAACAAGAAATAAAAGCATCAAAAAGTCCTATTGATACTTTTGCATAAGTGCTAACTGTTTTAACTAGATTAAGATTAGCTTCTTGAGTAGCAATAGAAGTAATTCCAATCCAATGACCTCCAGGAGTAATTTTTTTTGTAGCAAACATTGCATGTCCCTTATGATGAGAAACATAAGGATTACAATCCCAAAAACTTGCAATTTCTTTTTGTTCTTCATCAAGATTTATTCCAATTTCATAAACTTCCATTACTTCTTTGTAAAAATCGCTTGAATTTGACATATCGAACTCTGTTGGAGGAGTTACTATAAATTGATCTGCGGAATCTATAACGAAAGTTCTAATCATATCCCAATGTGGTTCAATACCCTCCATATAATCAGGAGGTGTAGGCTTCCATGATTTTTGATCTCTATTAATGGTATATTTTGGATAAGATCTAGTTTGTTTATAATTATCATTATTGGCCCAATGTATGATATGATTTGCAACTTTTTCACCATATTTTATGGATCTATTAAAAATATCTTTAGGTATTCCTTTAGATTTTATCTCTGAATATAAATTTTCCTGAAATTCTTCAATTTGATCTTCAGAAAAAATAAGTTCTTTTCCAACAGTCAAAAAAGCATGCAAACTTGCTACAGGAAATGAATATTCAAAGTTTTGATTCGGTTTTGGTATTTTGTCAAGTTCATTGAGTTGACCTGCAAAAGATTTATACTCTATGTGATTGTTAATTAATACCTCATAAGCAGCTATCGTTGGATAAGCATATATTCTAGACGCAACCGGTGGAGAAAAAATATCATAAACAATTATATCAGAAAGTTTCTTCATAGATTGATGAAATAAAAGTGGATTCTCATAATAAGAGAGGTTTTCTCTATATTTCATTTCACTATTAGAACAACTTATGATTGAAAATAAAACAATTAATAATGTTAGAATAACTAGAATCTTTTTCATAATACTTCGAATTTGTAAAATTTCATTTTATTGTTATTTCTACCCAACACAAATTTAGTTTTATTTTTATCTAAGTAAAACATTTTTTTTATTTCTCCAGTTACATTTAGACCACTTTTTATTTGGTCTACATAGGAAAAAGTTCCGTCTCCTCTTCCCTCAAGTAAAATACCATTATTTGAGTCAAAAGAACCAAAATAAGTTGAAACTGAATTCTTGTTACCAAAAAGTATCAAATCCAAATTATTATCAAAATTATAATCACAAGTCTCAATTACATTAATTGGTGAAGATTGAGCCATCATAGGTAAAGGTATAGCCTCAAATTCATTTCCTTTATTGATAAAAACATGAGATTGAAATTCATCGGCATACAGTAATGTAGAATTTTGAAGTTTAGAATTTGAAAAAATGTCCTTAATTTCTTTACCTGCAAAATTTTCAAAAAATAAAAAATCTCTTTTTAAATAATTTAGTTGTTTGACGATCTCATCTCTACTTGCCATTGGATATTCCTTACCATTTACGTTATATGTGATTATTTGTTCATAGCTATCATTATTATCAAAATCATTTATATACATCTTTACTGGAAATTTTTTTGAAGCTTTAAATTTAATATTTAACCCAATATTCCCAACAATTAGATCCATAAGACCATCATTATTTATATCGGCAGAGTGAATAGAAAACCACCATCCTTTTTTATTCAAATTATATTTTTTGGATTCATCTTTAAATACCCCTAGAGAATTCTTATAAAATTTGATCTCTGACCAGTCACCAGATAAAAAAAGATCTTTCCACCCATCGTTATCTATATCAACCCAAACAGCATCAGTAACCATTCCTGAATTTTCAAAAGAATTTTTTTTATTTACTTCAAACTTTCCTTTTCCATTATTTTCTAACAAATAATGCTTAGGGGATAATCCATACTGACCAGGAATAACTCTTCCTGCAACAAATAAATCTAAATCTCCATCATTATCAAAATCAGAACTTCTTACAATTGAACCATTCTGATAAATTATAGGTAAAGAAAAAGTATCTCTTATGTAGTTTCCCTTATCATTTAAGATGTATAATCTATCTTGTATGCTTTTAAATTTTAAAGGAAATTCATTACCACCACTTACCACATATAAATCTAAATCATTATCATTATCGGCATCAAAAAATATAGCGTCAACATCCTCCGAAATAGAATCCCCATATATATCTAAATGATGAGCTATTTCATATCTATCATTTTTTCTACCCATAAATATTCTGGACTTGTTAAAAGATGAAGAACCAATATATATATCCTCATATCCATCTGAATTAATATCAGCAACTGCAACAGCAGGCCCTTCTTTGGACAACATATAAGGGATTAAGGGCTCTCTATTAAAATCATTAAAAATGTTTTCCTGATGAAAAATTTGCGGTATTACTTTATCAGTATAATCAGAAAAAATGTTTTTATTTTTTTTATCAGATATTCTATTTATCACCTTAGCATCTTTTTCAAATAATATTAAGTTTAGATTTGTTTTTACTGAATATAATTTTTGGCTTTTCCCAGATGGCCATTGAACCTGTAAGGAATCTATAACTTTTAATTCATCTAGACCAAAAAAAAGCCCTGGTGAAGTAGAAGATAAAAACCCCTTGTTTACAAAATTTTCTTTATGAAAAATATTATTGTTTGACCAAATAGTAAGTTTTGAGCCGATCCCATTAGAGTTTAATTTTTCGCCTACAAAATCAATAGAAATATAATTTCTATCAGGATAAAATTCGTTAGATCTATTAGAATAAATTTTAGCTTTAGAATTAATATTATTTAAAATCATATCAAGATCTCCATCGTTGTCCAAATCAGAATATGTTGCTCCGTTTGAATATCCTTTAAAATTCAACCCCCATTTAGAACTTACATCTTTAAAAGATAAATCTCCATTGTTTTTAAAGGCATAATTTGAAACTTTTCCATCGGGCATTTGATCTAATAACTTTAGGTTTGATAATTTCAATTTATCATTCAATTCGCCACTTATCTGGTTATTAGAAATAAAATTAATATAATCCATATCGTTAGGTCTTTTTAGAATTCCATTAGTAATAAAAACATCATTTAACCCATCTAAATCAAAATCTTCGATAAGAGTAGACCAACTCCAATCTGTAGCATGAATTCCTGATAATTGAGCAATTTCAGAAAAATTACCATTTCCTAAATTTAATTGGAGTGTATTTCTAGTAAACTGCTTATTATATCCAAAGTCTAATTTCATTTTGTAAATTTCATAAGAATCCTCTCCAGAGGAACTTTTTAGTACTATTTCATCTGACGGAAGCATGTCTAAAACAAAAATATCTAATAGACCATCATTATTAATATCACCAATATCATTTCCCATCGAAAATCTAGATGTATGTCCAATGGCATTATTAACATTTTCTGTAAAAGTTCCATCACAATTGTTAATGTACAAATAATCATTCTCTCTAAAATCATTAGAAACATAAATATCATCACATCCATCATTATTGAAATCAGCTATAGAAACTCCTAGTCCGTATCCTATATTACTTCCTAAAATTCCTGAACTTTCAGAAACGTCCTTAAATATTATTTTGTTGTTTACTTGTTCTTGTCTAAATAATTTATCACCTGATTTTAGATCTCTTTCAAATCTTATCTTAGAATTACCATAAGTTCTTTCTGAATGAATAGAATGATTTAAAAGATACATATCAAGGTCTCCATCCTTATCATAATCAAAAAAGGCAGAATGGGTAGAAAACCCTTCAAAATCTAAACCATATTCTTCAGCCATTTCAGTAAATGTTAAATCCTTATTATTGATAAATAATTGATTTTTACCTTCTATACCTTTATAACCGCCTAAACGGTTTTGATAAATATCTAAATAACCATCTCCATTAAAATCTATCATGATTACACCTGTTTTCCAACCACCTGAGGATGAAACATTAGCCTGTATTGTTATATCTTTAAAAGAAAAATTGCCTTGATTTAAATATAATTTATTATCTAATTGATTGGCAGAAAAATATATATCGTTTAAACCATCATTGTTTATATCTCCAACAGCGATTCCTCCTCCATTGTAAAAATATAAATATTCAATCAAATTAAATTCTTCAGTTTGTATGAGTTTATTTTCAAACAAAACATTGCTGACGTTAGAATCAATTTCTTGATAAAGTTTTTCTTTTTTTAAGCATGATAGACATGCAAGGTTTAACAAAATAATACTTAAAAATTTATATTTCACTTGAATAAACTAATATTTATTGATTATTTCTTAAATAGGTTTGAAGTTTTTCATTATTATTCAATACTAATAAATTATCATTTATAAATACAAAATCTCTAACCTCACCAATAAAATTTAAACCTGATTCTTTTGAAAGCATTTTATCAAAAGTTCCTTCTTTATTTCCTAATAAAACTAGCCCATATTGAGCATCATACTTTCCAACTTCTGGTTTAACTCTATATAAATTACCACCAATTAAGATATCCTCATATGAATCATTATTAAAATCTGATATTTGAATTGCATTTGTAGTTGAAAATTGAGCATCTATGGGCAGGGGTAATTTAGTGAAATTAAGAGAATCACTATTAATATATACTGAAGTCGATAAATCATAAACTTTATTTATAACACTATTACTTATTTTACTTTCATCAAAGATATCATTAACCGTTTGGTTTTTATAATTTTCATATTTAAGATACTTTTTTTTCAAAACCGGCATTTGCATTACTAAATCATGACGAAGAGGGAGAGGATAAGATTCATCTCCATTATATTGAAAAATAACCTGCTCAATATCACCATTTTCATCAAAATCATTTACATACATCAAGATTGGCTTAAGTTTATCTGCCTTAAATCTAGAATTTAATCCATGATTACCAATAACTAAATCTGGTAAAGAATCTCCATTTAAATCTTTATAATCAATCGTATTCCACCACCCATTAGTGAATGCTAATGATTTGTTTTCCATCTTTTTAAATTTCCCATTAATGTTTTCCAAAATAATAATTGGCATCCAATGACCAACAATAACTAAATCATTATCACTATCATGATCTATATCAATCCATTTGGCATCTGTAACCATTCCAATTTCTTCTAAATCTTCTGCTATTAGATTTGATACATTATCAAAATTTCCTTTGCCATCATTTTTTAAAATATAACTACTTGCTGGAATCCCATAATTTTGTGGAATTAATCTTTTAAATATTTTATCCACATATTGAAAAAATGTTATACCAACAAACAAATCATTATCTCCATCCTTATCAAAATCACAATATTCGACTACTGAGGAGCTTTCAAATTTATTATTAGGAAGTATTTTTTGAATTTTATTAAATTTATTATTTCCTAAATTAATATATAATCTATCTGCCAATGCCGTAGAGAATTCCGTAAACTCACTGCCTCCACTTGTGACATATAAATCCACCAGGCCATCGTTATTAACATCGAAAAATTTGCAATCAATATCTTCAGAAGCTTTATCTTTCTCAAAAACATCTATATTTTCTTTTATAAATTTTCCATCATTAGTTTGAACAAATAAAACACCTGGATAATCTCTCGATCCACCAATAAATAAATCTTCTTTTCCATCATTATTAATATCTCCTTTACACATGCAAGGCCCTTCTGTAGAATTCATATGAAAAAGAAGCCTATCTCGATCAAAATCTACATAATAATTTTCAAAATGTTTAAAATCAATTATAGATGAGGAAGTTAATTCATTAAATAATTTAGGAAAATCATCTTGGTTATAAATAAATTTGTTTTTAGAATCTGATTCTGAAAATTCAAGAGTTTTATTAACAGAAATTTCTTTAATTTTTGTAATATTATCTGAAGGCCATATAATATGTAATGAATCTATTTTATGGTTTTCTCCAATTCCAAATAATAATCTATGATCCACAGTAGACTGGAATCCTCTTATTGGCATTTGTTCCATATAAAATTTCTCACCTTTAATAAATAAAGTTGCTTTACTGCCAATAGCAAAATGATTTAATGAATCTCCCTTTAGAATTAACCTTAGATAATTGTTATTTGGAAAAAACTCATCAGATTTATTTTCATAAAAGAAAAAATCCATATTTACATTGTTGACAACTAGATCATAATCTCCATCATTATCTAAATCAGCATAAGCAGAGCCATTAGAAAAACTTGGCTTATCTAATCCTAATTCATTGGACAAATCTTTAAATTGTAAATTTCCATCATTAATAAAGCCATAATTTGATACAGGCTGAGAAGGAATATAGCTAATAAGAGTTTTATAATCTACCTTATTTGATGAGGTTATTTTTTTAACCACCTCATTTTGAGTAACATATTGTAAAAAGTCTTGATTGGTTAAATCTTTATAAATTCCATTAGCAACAAAAATATCTTTTAATCCATCATTTTGAAAATCAAACATTAAAGCTCCCCAACTCCAATCAGTAGCTTCAACTCCAGCAAGTCTACCTATTTCACTAAACGATTCACCATAATTATTCAACTGAAGAGTGTTTCTAGTAAATTGATGCCAGTAACCATTGTTAAATCCATATTGATATCTATCCCAACTATCAAATGTAGTGACCGTTTTAACTCTATCATCAGGTCCAGGCAACATATCTGTAACAAAAATATCAGAATATCCATCATTATTTATATCTGCAAGATCAGCCCCCATAGAAGCTGCGCTTACACTTCTAATTTGGTTTTCTAAAACTTCATCAAATCCTCCATTCTTATTATTAATGTAGAGATAATCTCTTTCAAAAAAATCATTTGAAACATAAATGTCTTGCCAGCCATCTTTATTAATATCTCCAATAGTTACACCTAAACCAAATCCTATTACACTACCATAAATACCAGCTTCTTCACTCACATCGACAAACTTTCCGTTAATGTTTTTGAACAGCTTATCTCCTCCTACAACATCTCTTTTAGGTCTTTCATTTTTCTTTAAATTAAAACTTCCTATTGCTTGGTAGGAATTATTTAAAAGATACATGTCAAGATCTCCATCCTTATCATAATCAAAGAAAGCAGCATGAGTTGAAAATCCCATATCATCTAATCCATATTTTTCAGCTTCTTCAGTAAAAGTTTGATCCCCATTATTTATGAATAATTCATTTTGCTTATTATCTCCTTCTATGTCTCCAGAATTACATACATAAATATCTAAAAGCCCATCTGAATTAACATCTGCAATGCTCACACCCGTACTCCAAGATTTAGTGCCCGAAACTCCTGCTTTTTCAGTAATTTCTCTAAACCTCAAGTCCCCTAAATTGAGAAATAACCTATTTGAAGCTAAATTTGAGGTTAAATAGATATCAAGTAGATTATCATTATTAATATCAATAATTCCAACCCCTCCTCCATTAAAATAGTTTCTATAGGTAAATATGTTAAAATCTTCATCATAACTTAAATCATTTGAAAAATAAATTCCTGTCTCACTGTTCGATAACCGATGAAACAATTTTATTTCTTTGTTTTCCATGCATGAAGAAAAAAAGAAATAAATAACTAATAAGTAAAAAAAATAATTTCTCATATCTCACCGCTTGGATTTATTTTTTTAGAAATTGTAAGATCTGTGAAACGAACCCTAACATCTTTATCATCTATTGTTGATATAGTTATCCTTCTATTTCCTTGAACTTTCACATATAATTTTTTATCATTCTTGCCTTGAACAGTAATAAAACCTTCACCATACCAAGATTCCATAAGTTTTTTAACATCTTCTATAAGAAAATTCGAGAATCTATCTTTATTCCATGGAGCCCATCCTTGATAAGAAAAAGTGGAAAGCATCAAATATATTTTATCCTTTTGGAATTTAGGATAAAATAACATTTCAACGTTATATCTTACTCCTTTTTTGATTGTATATATAACCGAAGAATTTGATGGTCCTTCCTTTATAATCTTCTGTTTGTTTAATTCCCAACACCTATTATAAAAATCTTTAGATGTCATTCCAAAATGAATATCAAAAAACAAAGAATCATATCTTATCCCTGAATTAAGTTCTCTCTCTTCCATATCATAATATGAATGTTTACAAGAACCCAAAATGCAGAACAGAATTATAATAGTAATGTTTGTATTAATTTTCATTGATTAAATTTATAGATCTTTATAGAATCATTATTTAAAGCAAAAATAAAATTTTCTTCATTTTCTATACTAATTTTTAACATATCTCTTACTTCCCCTCTAATAAAAATCCCGGTTTCTTTATTTTTCAAAATTTCAAAGTTTCCTTTTCCATCCCCTAGAAATGCTGTTACATAACTTGCGTCGTGTATTCCAATTTCAGGTTTTATTCTGTATTGATTTCCCCCCATTATTATATCTTGATTTCCATCAAGATTTATATCTTCAATCAAGATTGAATAAATAGGAGAAAATTGTGATGAGATAGGAAGATCATTTTCTATGAACTTTTTACCCTTATCATTAATCCATAAAGATGTATTTAGTTGATAGGTATAAAGCTTCAGAGAAGCATCAAAAATATCTTGATCAAAGAGTTCCTCAAGTTTTTCGTTTTTATAGTTTTCAAATTTTAAATACTTCTTTTTTAAACTAGGGATTTGCATCCATAAATCTTTTAATTGCACTATAGGAAATAAATTTCCTTGCCTATACATGCCTAATATTTGCTCTACAGTTCCATTTCTATCAAAATCATTAACTAACAGTACTAAAGGAAATTCAGTACTTGCTTTTAATCTTGAGTTCAAACCATTATTCCCCACCAATATATCTTGATAACCATCATTATTAAAATCAGCAACTTCAAGAGTATGATTCCAACCATTTGTTTTTTCTAAACCATATTTTGCCGTTTTATCAACCAAGCGATTATTGTCATTTATAAATACTTTTATAGGCATCCATTCACCAACAATAATTAAATCATTATCACCATCTTTATCAATGTCTAACCACTTTGAATCAGTAACCATGCCTAAAAATTTTAAATCAGGGGCAACAGAATCTGTTACATTAGAAAAATAACCATTTCCATCATTTTGTAGTATAAAACTACTAGAAGGAATCCCATATATTCCTGATTCAAGTCTTCCTCCAACAAATAAATCATTATCACCATCATTATCGAAATCATTGTATGACACACCTTTTGTACTTTGAAAAGGAACTCCTATAGGAAATAATTGTTCGGACTTTTTAAAACCACCTTTTCCATCTCCAAAATATAGTCTATCAAATAATTGAGTAGAAAATTCTGTAAATTCATTTCCCCCACTAGCAACATAAATATCATTGTTGCCATCATTATTAAAATCAGAAATTACACAATCAGTATCCTCTGATCCCTTTTCCAATATAAATGGGTTTTGAATTTTATTAAATCTACCATTTGATGATTGAATAAATAAATTAGAAGAAAAACCTTTTGCGCTACCAATAAAAAAATCTTCTAGAGAATCAGAATTCACATCTCCTTTACATAAGCAAGGAGTTTCATTAGACCTCATAGTGAACAGTAATCTTTGTCTATCAAAATCAACAAAATCATTTTCTTCATGTATATAATCGATTCCATAATCATCAGTTAATTTTTCAAAAATTGGTTTGTTAGTTGAATTAATATCTTTAGATAAGCTAATATTAGATGCCTCTTTTTCATTCAAAAAAAGATGCTGATTGGTTTTAACATTATCTAAAATCGTTTCTTTTCCACCAGGCCATATAATTTTAATCTCTTCTACTCTTTCAATAGTGTCTAATCCAAAAAAAAGTCTATAATCTACAGAAGATTGAAACCCTCTCATAGGATATAATTCTTGAAAGAATGTTTGATTATCATGATTAATAATAATTTTTGCTCCTATAGCAAATGTATTTACCCCCTGTCCTTTTAAAGAAAATGATAAGAATCTTTTGTTAGGGTTTTTAACTTCTGATGTGTTTTCATATAGAAAAGAAGTCATATTTACATTATTTAATACTAAATCCAGGTCTCCATCATTATCTAAATCTCCATAGGCAGAACCATTAGAAAAAGAAGGTTCAGAAAATCCATATTCATTACTAACATTTTTAAAATTAAGTTTTCCTAGATTTTTGAAAGCAAAATTTGGTATTGGCTCACTAGGAATCATATCTATTAATTTTGTCACCACATTTTTTTCAGTTTTTATCATGTTTGAAATAATAGAGGGATTTGCCATAAAATTTACATAATCTTGATCTAATAAATCTTTGTATATTCCATTTGCAACAAAAATATCTTTCAAACCATCTTTATCCATATCAAAAATAAGAGCCCCCCAACTCCAGTCAGTAGCATCAACACCAGCCATTCTAGAAATGTCTGAAAAAGATCCATCACCATTATTTAACTGTAAGACGTTTCTGCTAAATTGATGATAATATCCTTGATTGACTGAAAACTGATATTTATCCCAGCTATCGTATACAGTTTTTGACATAATTCTATCGTGACGTGTCGGAAGCATTTCCGTCACAAATATTTCACTATAGCCATCATTATTTATATCGGACATATCAGCCCCCATAGATCCCATAGATAATTCGGAAACATAATCTTCTAAAGACTCGGAAAATGATCCATCTTTATTATTGATATATAGATAATCTTTTTCGAAAAAATCATTTGAAACAAAAATATCAGGCCATTCATCCAAATTAACATCTCCTATTGTAACACCTAAACCAAAACCTATTGAACTAGTGTATATTCCGGATTCCTCTGAGACATCTATAAAAAAATTATTATCATTTCTATATAATTTGTTGCCACCAGATTTATTTGGAATATCTCTTTGTCCTTTTTTAAGATCAAATCCTATACCAATAGATAGAATGGTATTATTTAATAAATAACAATCTAAATCTCCATCCTTGTCATAGTCAAAAAAAGCAGCATGAGTAGAAAGTCCGTTATTGTTCAACCCATATTCCTTGGACTTTTCCGTGAATGTTAAATCTCCATTATTAATAAATAATTCATTATGTCTATTTTCTCCACCAGGAGGGCCTGATTTACAAACATATATATCTAAAAGCCCATCATAATTTATATCAACCATGCTAACCCCAGTACTCCATACATTATCACTCTGTATTCCAGCATTTTTGGAAATATCTTCAAATTGAAAATTACCCTTATTTAAATAAAGTTTATTTGAAACAAGATTTCCAGTAAAAAAAATATCAGGTAAAGAATCATTGTTAATATCTCCTATCCCTACACCACCACCATTATAAAAATTTCTATATGTATAAGGATTAAGCTCCTCCGTATATTCAAGATTATTTTTAAAATTTATCCTGGATAAAGAATAAGGAACTTTTTTGAAAAGTGATTCATCTACATGATCCGTTGTACAAGAACATATGATAATAAAAGAGAATAGAAAAAATAATCTCAAACTTAAAAATTTAAATTATTACAAAGTATATGATTTTCTTAACATAAAAACATGATATTTATCAACAATAAATAATCAAAAAAAAAGCAAGCGGTAAACATACCGCTTGCTTAATATATATAACATAAAGTTTAAAAACTTTACACCATTTAATATCCCGGATTTTGTGTTAACTTACTGTTAGCATCCATTTGTTCTTTAGGAATAGGGAAAATTCTCAGATCAGTACTAGTCGCCGTCATTTCCCACCAAGGACCTTCATATTTTCCAAATCTAATTAAATCCTGTCTTCTAACATTCTCAACATACATTTCCCTTCCTCTTTCAGCTAAAAGTTGATCAGCTGTTAAAGGAGCTGTAAATGCAGTAAGACCTCCAGCCCTAGCTCGAATTTGATTTACAATAGTCAATGCAGCAGCATTGTTTCCTAAATTAAATTCTGCTTCAGCTAATCCTAGTAAGATATCACCATATCTAAATATAACCCAATCGTTACTCATGTTAGGCGTTCCTCCATTTTCATAAGCATATTTTCCGATTCTCGCGCCACATTGACGACAAGCATCCGGCCATATAGAATTTATGTATGGAGTAAAATTCAACCCAACACCATCATCATCTCCAGCTTCACCACCAGCAGGATCATCAGTTCCCTGAGGTCCAACCACAAAGTTAGTAAGCCTTCCATCTAAAGTTCCTGTAGCAGTAGATTTGCCTTTAAAGACAGTTCCCTGTGTACCAGGATTAGTGACTGGATCGACATATGAGTTATAAAATTCCTCTACTGTAGCATACCCGTTCCATGGTTGAGCTTGAAGTTTAAATGTGTTCTGACTAGCATAGTGCAATGTCATTTGAACCCAATTAAATCCTCCTGCAAAAACCTTATCATAAGGAACCACAAAGATATTCTCGTTTGAACCTGAGTTATCTATAGCAAAGTTAGCTTTGTAACTTGACTCAAGACTATACCCACCAGCAGCTATTGCTTCAGCATCCGCTTTAGCAAGAGCCCACTGTGCTGTTCCAGTATAAACTCCAGCATTAAGATACAATTTGTGTCTCATTGCTAAAACAGCCCATTTAGTCATTCTACCATAAGTAGTTGCATCTCTTGCTGTAGGAACGGCATCAACAACAGCATTCAATTCAGATAAAACAAATGCGTAAACATCTGCTCTACTTGAATTAGATAAAGGTGTTGTTACCTCAAAATCAATAGATAATGGAACATTACCAAACATATCTAAAAGTTGATAATACCAATATGCTCTTACTGCTCTAAGCTCAGCTATATAAGCTTCAGAGCCAGTCACATCTTTAAATTGATATATCAAACGGTTACAGGTGTTAACACCCGCATATGCTGTGTTCCATGCATTTCTAACAAATCCATTATCAGGAGTGTATTCATGTTGATGTACCTGTAATAGCACACCTCCATCATACCAGTCACCACCTCTTGTAGGTACGACTAATTCATCTGAAGCCAACTCATTGGTTGACCAGATATTAGAGTGACTTCCCATAGCAGTGAAATTAGCATAAGCAGCTCCAAGAGCTGAGATATATTCATCATCAGTTTTAAAGAAGCTAGCAGCATCTAAATCACTATACAATTCTTCATCTAGGTTAGTACAAGCTGGAACAATAAAGACCAAACCTGCTATAACCAAGATTAGTTCTCTAATTTTTATCATTAAGTTTTTCATAATTATTAATGTTTAAAATTTAAAAAGCTAAGTTTACACCAAAGGTGAATGTTCTAGCTCTATAGTACGTATTACGTCTTTCTATTCCAATAGCTAATGGATCAACGCCTCCCATTCCTCCTCCTTGAGATCCATCAAATTGGTCTTGGTACCTAGCTACAGGATCAACTCCTTCATAGCCAGTAATAACAATTGGTCTTTGTGCAGAAAAGTATAATCTGAAATTACTTACAGCACCACTTGTAGGAATGTTATATCCTATAGTAATGTTATTTAATTCAAAATACGACCCTTTCTCAACATGAGTATTGTCAACAGCAGCTTTAGCTACTGTAGCATCATAATACTTAGTTTTAACGATATTCCAGTTTCCTACTGTGGTAGGTTCTGTGTTTTCATAAAAACCTCTATAAGTACTCAAAAGATCATGACCAAATTCTCCATTCCAAAACATTGAGATATCAAGATTTCCAGCAGTTATAGTATTTACCCATCCTAAACTAAAGTCAGGAAGACCATTTCCAATTACTTTTCTATCATCATCGCAGTTACAGAAAGAACCATCTCCATCTAAATCTTTGTATTGCGGAGTTCCACTACCATCAACACTTTCTCTTTCTACTCCCCATAGTTGACCAAGGGTTTCCCCTTCTTTAACTCTCACAAGTGTTACAGCACTTTGACCAGGAGATCCCATAGCAGCTATGTAAAGAATATCTGTTCCTAAATCTCCAAGAGTCAATTTGTTAAGCTTACTAGAAGCTTTTCCAAAATTAATTCCTGTAATCCAATTGAATGAACTGTTATTAACTAATTCATAATTTGCAGTTAATTCAATTCCAGAGTTATTAGTTTCCCCTATGTTCAATAGAGTTGTTGATACTAGGTTTGGTGGAACTGGAACCGTTACATTAAGTAACTGGTCTTTTGTTGTTCTACTAAACCATTCAAGTGCACCAAAAAGTTTTGAATTTTTAGTAGCAAAATCAATACCAATATTGACGTGTTGTGTTTTTTCCCAAGCTAAATTAGGGTTAGCATTACTCTGTGGTGCATAACTTGAAACATATGCTCCATTATAGTAAAAACTACCAGCAGGACCAAATCTCTGTAGAGAAAGGTAAGAAGCTCCAGGCTCATTACCTGTTTGGCCAAGACTAACTCTAAACTTAAGGTTATCGAAACCACTCATATCAAACAGATCATCTAAACTAGCTCCTGCTCCAATTCCATAAAAGAATCCCCATTTGTCATTTATTCCAAACTTAGAAGAACCTTCATAGTTTAAATCTGCATTAACAAAGATTTTATCATCCATATTAAGATTGATTCTTCCAAAAGCAGCAATTAGTTTATTTGAATTTGCCCAACTGTATACTGACCCTAATCCATTAGCAAAATCTTGTGCAGCTGCTAGATTATGGTAAGTAAATACGTCTGTTAAAAAGTTTCCTCCTTCGGCATGGTATCCTTCGTTAAACCATTCTTGATGACGATAACCAGCAAGTAATCCAAGATTTGTAGTACCAAAGCTAGTTGCATAATCAAGAGTTCCTTCAAAGATATCCATCGTATATTGTTGGTTATCTGTTACAGCAAGACCATTTCTATCAGAACCTCTGAATCGAGCAGTCTTTTTGTAATAAGTACCTCTTTCAACGTCAGTGATTTGTTTTGTATAAGATAAATATCCTTTTAATCCACCTCCAAGATCAAAATCACCTTTTATAGTTCCTGTAAATACGTTGTCGTCTCCTTCATTAATAGTTTGTTCAGCTATTGATAGAGGATTGAAAAAATCAAAAATAGTTCTTTCACTATACCCTCCATAAGCAGTTGCTGCTTTGTCATAAACAGGCATTGTAGGATTAGCAGTAGTAGCATATCTAAAAACTTGCTTGAAACCAAAATTTCTATGCATGTTTGTATTAGCAACATTTACACTAAATTCAGCTCTGTCATTCAAAGCTTTTTGAGTTAAACTCATATTAGCGTTAATCCTATCTTGTCCAGTTTTGATCCCAATACCATCTTGATTTCTGTAGTTTAATGAAACTCTATACATAGTTTTATCACTTCCTCCAGAAATTGCAAGATTATGAACATGAGTATATCCTGCATCTGTGACAAGATCCATCCAGTCCGTTGTTGCTCCCAAATTGACAGCACCAGGAACTTTAAGATATTCAGCAGCAGTCATAACATTTATTTTTCTTGCTATTTGATCTACTGATCCAGAAACATTGTACTCAACTTTAGCAACCCCTCTACTACCTTTTTTAGTAGTAATAAGAATTACACCACTAGAACCACGTGTACCATATATGGCAGCTGCAGCTCCATCTTTTATTACATCGATTGATGCAATATCATTAGGATCTACAGAATCCATTGATCCACCAGCAACTCCATCAATAACAATCAAAGGAGAAGCATTGGCTCCAATAGTAGATATACCTCTCAACCTGAGAACATATCCATCGTTAGGATCACCGCCCGGCTTCGAAACTGTAAGCCCAGCAACTTTACCTTGAAGCAGACCCATCGGGCTTGTATTTAATCCCTTATTGAAATCTGATTCTTTTACAGTTGTTACAGCACTAGTAACTTCTTTCCTTCGTTGATTACCATAACCCGTAACAACGATCTCATCCAAAGAAGCAACATCAAGCACAAGTTGTATGCTAATGTTTGACTGAGAGCCAACCGTAACCTCTTGTGAAGAATACCCAACATAGGAAACAACAAGTACCGCACCTTCAGCTGCTTCAATAGAATAATTTCCATCAAAATCAGTAATAGTACCGGTAGATGTTCCTTTAACCACAAGGTTAACACCAGGTATTCCTTCACCATTTTCATCTGTTACCGTTCCAGTAACAGTTTGAGCGAAAAGTACGCTCAGTCCTGACATATATATCAGGAAAAATAGTAAAAGCTTTTTCATAGTTTGCTTTAATTTGTTATACATATAATTTAACAATCAAATAATTTTGTGAATGGGACAAAAAATCCCGTACGCGCATTTTAATAGATTGTCGACAATTGTAATTAGTTAACTGCCACAAAATTGACATAATTTTACCTAAATCAAAATAAATAGAAGAAATTTTTTAATTATGATTTTGTATAATTTAAAATAAAAAAATATAAAATAATATAGACTAGAAAAGGGTAGAGAAATCTACCCTTTCTTTTAATTGCTTTAAAAATGCGTCACTCTTTCAATTGAGCAAATATACCTCCTTGATCAAACCACTCTAAATCAGCAGAAATTTTACCTTCATCATTAAACTGTAAAACACAATAGTACTTTTGACTTAAAGTTTTACCGCTTGCTTTATGAGAGAAATCCCAAACTCCATATACTCGAACAGCTCCATCTGGAATAAATGCATCATCCACTCCTGGATAATATTGTCTATCTCTAAATTTAAAATTTTCAAATTCAGCGTGCCATCCTCTCATTCCTTCAGACATAACTTCCTTAGAAAGAGAGTCAGAAGTGTTTGGAGGTGACCATATAAGATTATCAGCATAATTATCAAGCATTGCATCAAGATCTCCATTTTCAAAATGATTGAAAGTTGCATCAGCTATCGCTTTATTATTTTCAAATTTTGCTACCCCATCATCAAAAGCACTTGTATCAGGTGCTGGAGGAGGTGGTGTACAACTTGCTGCTGCAAAAAACACACATACTATAATTATAAAATTTTTCATGTTTGTAAATTT
>CAZYIL010000011.1:0-23396 GCA_964646945.1 uncultured Marinoscillum sp.
TCAATCGATTTCAGGAATTATTTTATCTATAAAATTAATTCCTGAAATCGATTGATATGAAAGTGGTGATTTTCTTGAATTTTGAATTTTTTGTCTTAAAATAGGAGCTAAAGTTTTATTAATTAAAGTGGATTTTCCACTTCCAGAAACACCAGTAATACAAACCATGGCACCTAAAGGAAATTTTAAATTAACATTTTTTAAATTAAAACCACTTGCTCCAAATAGTTCAATATAAGTTTTTGATGATCTACGTTTTTTAGGAATATTAATTTTACAATCTCCTTTTAAATATTTAGCAGTTAAAGAATTCTTGGACTTGAAAATTGTTGGAGTTCCTTGAGCAACAATTTCTCCTCCGTGTACTCCTGGGCCAGGACCAAAATCAACAATATAATCAGCCTTTAACATAATTTCTTTATCATGTTCAACAACGATTATTGTATTTCCAATGTCTCTTAAAGATTTTAAGGAATCTATTAACTTATTATTATCTTTTTGATGTAATCCTACACTGGGTTCATCAAGTATATATAACACATCCATTAATCGTGTCCCTATTTGAGTAGCTAATCTTATTCGTTGTGCTTCACCTCCAGAAAGAGATTTTAATGATCTATTTAGGTTTAAATACCCAAGGCCTACATCCAACAAAAATTTTACTCTTTTATTAATTTCATGTAAAATAGGAGTAGCAATAATTTCTTGTTCTTTCCTTAACTTGTCAAATAATTGATTAGACCAAGTATATAAATCAGAAAGACTCAACACTGTAAGGTCGTGTATGTTTTTTTTGTCAATAAAAAAATGTAATGATTCTTTTTTTAATCTTTTGCCATTACAATTTGAACAAGTTGTTTCAGTAAAAAAATTTTCCATAAATGATCTTAGTTTGGAAGAGCCTTTATTTTTATGCTTAAGCATAAAATTCACCACTCCATCATATTTAGTATTCCACGTAGTTCCAGGATATTTTTTTGATTTTACTCCAATCTGATTTTTAGTTCCATATAAAATCTGATTTAATATATCACCAGGTATTTTATTGATTGGAGTACTAATCTCTAAGTTGTGTAATTTCAAAATAGATTCTATTTTTTTAAAAAGCCATATGTCCCTATACATCCCTAAAGGAATTATTCCTCCTCTACTAATACTCAAATTTTTATCTTCAATGATAGATTTTTGATCTATTTCTTCGATAATACCTAAGCCCTTACAATGTTTACAAGCTCCATATGGTGAATTAAATGAAAAATTATTTGGAGATGGATCTTCATAAGAGATTCCCTTTTCTAGATCCATTAATTTTTTGGAAAAGAACCTAATAGATTTGTTTTCATCAATTAGATATAAAGAATCTTCACCATTTTCAAAAGCTAATTTTATTGAATTTTCAAGTCTATTATAATTTAATTCCTCAACTTTTACCTTATCAATTATAATTTCTATATCATGAATCATATATCTATCAAGTTCCATGTTTCTAGATATATACATTACTTTTCCATCAACTCTAACTTGAGAAAATCCCATTTTTGCAATTTTTACAAACAGTTCTTTGTAATGTCCTTTTCTACCTATAACTATTGGTGATAAAATGGTAATAACCTTTTTGTGATAAATAGATTTAATAACAGATAGTATTTTATTCAAACTCTGTTTTAACATTTTTTTCCCTGAAATGTAAGAATATGGCTCTGCAATCCTAGCATAAAGCAGTCTCAAAAAATCATAAATTTCAGTTAGAGTTCCAACAGTGGATCTTGGGTTTCTTGATGTTGTTTTTTGCTCAATAGATATTACTGGACATAATCCATTTATTTTATCCACATCAGGTCTTTCAATATTACCTATGAAAGATCGGGCATATGCAGAAAAACTTTCCATATATCGTCTTTGACCTTCGGCGTAAATTGTATTAAAAGCCAATGAACTTTTTCCGCTTCCAGATATACCGGTAAAAATTATTAGTTTATTCTTGGGAAATTTTAAATCAAAATTTTTTAGATTATTTTCCCTTGCTCCTAATATTTCAATTTTATTATTTTTATTAATATTTATTAATTTTGACTCAACATCAAGCTGCGATTTGTTCATCTTAATTAGGTAGGTAAATAATATAGTTTTTTCCTTTTCTTATAGTTAAACTGTTTTTTCTCAACCATGGGTTATGTCTTTTAAGATCTTTAAAATGTGAATTATTTTCTAACGCCCAATTTGCTAGATTTGGAATAGTTTTAGAAATTTTATATGAAACAAGATTCTCCTGATAATAATAATCTTCTTTTTCTAAATTAAATCCATACTTATTAGGGTTCTCGAAAATTTCTTTAATTGCTAAAATTCTATATATATATCTCGATGTCTCTGCATTGAGATAAAGATTAAAATAATCATTAATCTTTTGTGCTTTTATTGCGTTTGCATAACCCCTTATTCCTCTATTATAAGATGCTGCTGCAGAAACCCAACTATTAAATTTTTTATATGCTTTTTTTAAATATTTTATTGCAGCATAGGTTGATTTGATCGGATCATACCTTTCATCAACTTCATTATTTACAGTCAATCCGTTTTCTCTTGCTGTAGAAGCTAATAATTGCCAAAACCCCACAGCTTTTTTATAAGATGTTGCATTTGCTAAACCGCTCTCTATTACAGGCAAATATTTAAAGTCTTCAGGAATGCCATTAGATTTTAAAATCTCAGAAATCCTAGGCAACCATCTGTTTCCTTTCTTTAAAAGTAATATAGTTGAAGAATGAAGATAAGAATTAATGTGTAATTCTCTGTCAAATTTTTCTCTTACATCAGACAATTCTAAAGGTATTTTTTCTCCTGCAAACCTGAAAGTGGAAGGGACAGAATAAATTTTAATTTTTTGAAAATTATTTTCAGCATTACTATTTTCATTGTTCAAATTATTTTGCATACGACATCCATGTAATAAATAGAGTGTTGTGAATAAAAGAAAAATCCTAATACAACTCATTTTAAAAAAAAATTATACTTTTCTTCTTAATAAATCCAGAATAGCTTCACGAATATTTTCATGTTTAAATTTAAAATTACATTTTGTAATTTTAGCAGAAGAAACATTATGTCCTTTTAAAATTAAATCGGACATCTCTCCATAAAATAATCTTATTATAAAGCTAGGTATTCTAATATTATTGAAAAAAAATTTTGTCATTAATAATTGAGAAAAAGTTTTTGAAAAAAAACTGTTTGAAACAGGTGTAGAAGAAACGGCATTAAATGTTCCATTTAAATTTTTATGTTGAATAAAATGATTGATCATTCTATTAAGATCCTCAATATGAATCCAGCTAATTTTTTGATTTCCTGATCCAATTGGAAATCCTAATCCAAATTTAAATGGTAAAAATAATTTTGCTAAAAAGCCTCCTTTTAAACTCAAGACTACTCCTATCCTGATAACCACCAGTCTTATACCTATTTTGGAAAATTTTTTTATTTCTTTTTCCCAATTTTTAACAACATTAACCAAAAAGTTAGAAGATAAATTTTGATTATTTTCTGTCATTTTATTTGAAGTATTATGAGGGTAAATTCCTATGGCAGAAGCTGCAATTATTAGCTGAGGCTTTGAATCTAATTTCTTGATTGACTCATATAACAGCGATGTAGAAAGCGTTCGACTTTTTTTGATAATTGATTTTTGTTTTTTAGTCCATCTTTTTTTTGCTATAGGTTCTCCTGCTAAATGAATTATTATATCCTTGTCATGAAGTACATTATAATCTAATTGTTGATTTTCTACATCCCAATAATAGTTTGTATAAAGGGATGGAATTGATTTTTTTTTTCTAGAAAGATGAGAAATTTTATAATTTAATTTAGACAAAAAGTGTGATAAAGCTGATCCTATTAATCCAGTTCCTCCAGTAATTAAAATAGATTTCATATTATTGCATTGATTTTATTATATGAAAAATAAAACATGAAAAAATTCAAAATAAAAAAAATTTTATTTTTTTTATTCTTTATTTTAAATAATAATGACAAAATAAATGGACAGAATTTATTTTCTGAAATAAAAGAATCAAAAATAATAATTGAAGATAAAAGTTTTAACTCTTTAAGCTTTTCCATTGGATTACCTATCAGCATAGTAAAAAAAGAATCTGTATTATATTTTAAAACCCTCGGTGAAGTAAATATTGAAAAAAAAATGATTTATCATAATATTTCATCAAATAAACAAAATATTAAATTAACTACATCCATTGAAAAAATAAACAAAAAAGTTATAATCAATGCTACATCTGACAATTTTGATAAAAATGACAAAATCAGAATAAAAAATTTATTTGAAGGAATGAAAATTATTCTGAAAAGAAAGTTTTTTCAAGATCATATTTTTGCTTTAGAAAAGAAGATAAAAATATTAAATAGAAAACAAAACAGATTAATTATCCTACAACCAAAATTATTAGAAAAAAATAAAAATTTTTTTTATCGTTTGTATCTAAAAAATAAAGTGAAAAAAGAAATTTATAGCTCTGCTATTCAAAAAATGTATTCAAAATTAGAATCTTATAAGGTTTTAATAAAAGAATTAATTAAATAAAATTTATCTATTGATTTCAATTTTATCTAGAATAGCACTGATAATTTGAGATGTATTAATGCCATCCGCTTCAGCTTCATAATTTAAAATTATTCTATGATTTAAAACATCATTTGCAACATTCTTTATATCTTCAGGTAACACATAATCTCTTTCATTCATATAAGCCATCGCTTTTGATGCTAAATTCATATTAATGCTGCCACGTGGAGAAGCTCCGAAAGTAATATATTCTGACTCATTATTTAAACCTACATTTTTTGGGTTTCTAGTTGCATTGACAATTTCAATAATATATTTCTCTAGAGAATCTGAAATACTAATTTGATTAATCTCATTCCTGATAGACAATATATCTTTTTTTGTTAAAATTCTTTTTGCTTTATTTTGAAAGCTTAAGTTGGACATTCGTTGCATAATTTTTAATTCTTCTTCTTTAGAAGGATAATCAATATTAATTTTCATCATGAATCTATCTCTCTGAGCTTCAGGTAACGGATAGGTTCCTTCTTGGTCAATAGGATTTTGTGTTGATAACACTAAAAAAGGATCTCCTAAATTATAAGAAGTCTCTCCAATAGTTACTTGTCTTTCTTGCATAGCTTCTAAAAGAGCTGATTGAACTTTTGCAGGAGATCTATTGATTTCATCAGCTAGAATTATATTAGAAAAAATTGGTCCTTTTTTAACTTCAAATTTTGAATTCTTTTGATTGAAAATCATAGTACCAATAATATCCGAAGGCAATAAATCAGGAGTAAATTGAATTCTTTTAAAATCCAGCTTTAATATACTTGATAAAACTTTAACTGTTAATGTCTTTGCCAATCCAGGTACTCCTTCTAATAAAATATGACCTTGTGTAAATAATCCTAAGAGCAATCTCCTTACCATATAATCTTGACCTACTATAACTTTTTTTAATTCAGAAATAATATCTTGAATTTTTTTTTGATTTGTTTTCATTTCAAAATAATTAAGCTGCTAATGAAACATTTTTTCAATTCTAAATTGTACTTTTATTGTTAAAAAAAGTTAAGATCAACATGATTCAATTGAATAATATTAATGCAAAAATAAAAAAATTCATTTTAGATTTAAAGATTGATGAGATTCAAAACGAAAGATTAAAAATTATTGATAAAATCGGCAAAAGCATGAATCAAAATATAATGAATGGTTCTTTTCCTAATATTTTATTTGTGTGCTCACATAATTCAAGAAGAAGTCAGTTTGCTGAAATTTGGTCAAATACAATGAATTGCATTTTTAAAAAAAAAATAAAAATATTGTCAGCAGGAATTTTTAAAACAGCTGTTCATTATCAAGTGATTAATGTAATAAGAGATACTGGATTTAAAATTAGAAAGAAAGGAAATAATTATTATCTTAAATATTCAAATAATTACAAAGAAATAAAAATCTATTCAAAAAAAATTGATGATATAAATACAAATAGCTCTTTAATTGTAATTAACACTTGTTCAGACGCCGATATAAATTGTCCTAGTGTGCCTAACACACTAGAAAGGTTTTTACTATCATATGAAGACCCAAAAATATCGGATAATACAAAATTTGAAAAAAAAAAATATCAAGAAACCTGTAAAAAAATTGCTTCAGAAATTTTCTATTTGTTCTCTAACATAAAAAAACAAATATGAAAAGCATTCTAAAGAAGTTTTATAAAATAAGCAAGCCAAAAATCATTAAAATTGATTCTAACGATAAAATGAATATTGGATATGGGAGTTTAAATTATAAAATAACATTTGATAATAAAACGATACTCTTAAAGGTTTATCAATACAGTGAAAGGAATCTGAATTTTGTGAAATCTGAAAACAAAATAATTGATTTATTAAATAAAAAAATCAAAAATATTTTTCCTTCAATAATTAAAAATACTTCGAGTAATAATCTAACCATTTCTCAAAAGAAAAGAAAAATATATAGAGTTTTAACATATATAAAAGGAAGTTTTTTTTCTGAATCCAAACATTCCAAACAATTATTTTCAAATTTCGGAACCCTACTTGGAAAAATGGACAAATTGCTTCTAAAAGTAAGAGATTTTCATATAGAATCTAGACAAATTGAATGGGATATACGACATCTGAATTGGAATGAAAAATATTTAGATTATATAAAAGATAAAGAAACAAAAAAGATAGTTGAATATTTTCTTTTACAATTTAATGAAAATGTGTTTCCACATATTTATTCCTTAAGAAAATCTATAATTCATAATGATGCAAATGACTGGAATATCTTGGTGAAGAAAGAAAAAATAATTGGAGTAATTGATTTTGGAGATATGGTATATTCATTTTTAATAAATGAGCTTGCAATTGCGTTGGCTTATTCTCTGACAAAAAAAGAAAATCCAGTAAAATGGGCTATTGAATTAATTAAATCATATAATAAAATAGTGAAATTAAAAACTATTGAAATTGATTTGCTATACTATTTAATTGCAGCAAGATTGTGTACAACAATACTAAAATCTTCATTTCACAAAAATGAAGATCCTTCAGATCAATATATTTCTATAAGTAAGAACGATGCTATTATATTAATAAAAAAATGGTTAACCATAAATCCAATATTTTTCAAAAATGAAATTAAAAAAGCATTAAATATTTCTGTTAAAAAACAGATCTCAAATAAAAAATTACTGGATAAAAGAAATAAATATTTAAGTCAATCTTATTCATTAAGTTATAAATCTCCAATTCAAATGAATAAGGCGGCTTTTCAATATATGTATGATTCCAATGGTAACACATATTTAGATGCATACAATAACGTGCCTCTTGTAGGACATGAACATCCCAAAATTACAAAAGCAGCACAAAAACAAATTGGAAAATTAAATACCAACACAAGATATTTATATAAAAACCTTACAGATTATGCTGAAAAATTATTAAACAAATTTCCAAAAAAATTTACAAAAGTGTTTTTTGTTAATTCAGGCAGTGCTGCTTCTGATCTTGCAATAAGAATATCTAGGCTACATACGAAAAACAAAAACATTGCAGTTTTGCAACAAGGCTATCATGGAAATACATCACTCGGAATAGATATAAGTCATTATAAATATTCTGGAAAGGGAGGTTATGAAAAAAAAAAAAATATAATTGAACTAGAAATACCTAATGCTTATAACAATTTATATGGTAAACGTAAATCAATTAATCAATATGCAAAAGAAGCCATTCAAAAATTAAAAAAACAAAAAACTTTATGTGCTTTTATTGCTGAACCAATAATCGGCTGTGCAGGACAAGTAATTGTACCGAAAAATTATATCAAAAATATACATCCAACTATTAAACAATTAGGAGGATTATATATCTCGGATGAAACGCAAACTGGTTTTGGTAGGCTAGGAAAATATTTTTGGGGTTATGAAATGCATGAAAAAATTCCAGACATAATCATACTAGGTAAACCCATAGGTAACGGTCACCCTATGGCTGCTGTCATCACTACTGATTCCATAAATCAATCATTTGAAAATGGGATGGAGTTTTTTAGTTCATTCGGAGGTAATCCAGTTTCTTGCGAAATAGGAAAAACTGTTTTAAATATTATTGAAGATGAAAATCTTCAACAAAATGCTCTAAAAGTTGGTGATTATCTCTACAAAAAACTTACAGAATTAAAAAATGTTTATCAAATTATCTATGATGTTAGGGGCCTTGGATTGTTTATAGGAATCGAATTTGTCAGTAATAATAAACAACCAGGTACCAAAGAAGCAAGTTATATAACCAATGAACTAAAAAAACAATTTATTCTTGTGTCAACTGATGGTCAATTTGACAATATCATTAAAATAAAACCTCCTTTATGTTTTACAAAAAAGAATGCTAAAAGATTAGTAGAAACTATAAAAGAAATTATTAAAAAATTAGTTTAATCTATCTGAAACTTCTTCATTTTTTTTTACAAAAATTGCAACAATAGCACATCCAACCGCTGAAGTTAAAAACTGCCATCCAAAAGTTTTTACTTGTCCTAATGGGGAAAAACTTTTTGGTAATTCTTCTTCTAAAGATGAAATGGTTGCATCAATTGCTTCTCCTCCTCCAAAACGCTCAAGCATATCTACTGTATTCTGAATTACTAACTCCGTTAAAGTATTTCCGAGTTCAGGATCAATAACTTGAAAAAATATAATGCCCCAAATTAATTGTATTGCCCCTCCAATGATAGAAAGAAGATACAGATATATAAAAGAATCTTTATAGGATAAAATACCTCCAACAGATTTTCTATAGTTAATACCAAAATATACTAACAAAGCTATAGAAATAACAATTACTGATATTCCGTACCACCATTTTACAAATAATGAAATATCGATAACATATATTAATAATCCATAAATTATTAATATAGCTGATATTATAAGACTATTTGTAATAATATCTATTAAATAATTATTTTTGTTTTCATCCATAAAAAATATTCAATTTGTTTAAGTGCTAAATTAGAAAAAAGATCACAATTTCTAGTAATAAAAAATGTTTTAGATTAAATTATTTTTCATTCTAAATCTTCTAGCTATATCTTCTACTTCCTTATCAATATCATCGATCTCTTTAAAAACTAGTCTTAATTTTTTTTCCAATTCTCTTAATTTTAATCTGGTATCATAATCCAGTTGATCTGATTTGTGTAGAGAAATTAAATTATCGGCAGCTTTAGCAATTTTTTCTTTACTATCGTCTACAAATCGATCGAAAATTTTGAATTTATCAGCATTCTGTTCATGTTCACTATAAATAAAGCCTATTGTATTTTCTGTCATGATAATCAAACTTAATTATAAGTAATTTATTAATTTAATATATTGAATTGTTTTAAAATAAAATAAAAATGTTTTCAAATAGACAAAAAAGGTGGGTTATCACTTTTGTATTTATTGTTTTTATAAGCATAGAATCAGTTTCTCAGTCAATTCAATGGAACCCTGAAGAAACTGGATACTACCAAATAGAAAAGGGTGAATTGATCTTTAAAAGCACTAAGGGGGAAGAAAGCACTAAGGGGGAAGATGACATTGTTATATTAAGTAAAAAAGATCTAACGCCAAATAATTTAGAACCCCTTGTGTTAGAAGGATATAATTTTTCCAAAGATCGTAATCAAATATTAATATTTACCAATACAAAAAGGGTATGGAGATACAAAACAAAAGGAGATTATTGGGTAATTAATTTAAATAATAAAAAACTAAAAAAACTTGGAAAAGGGTTGCCTTCTTCAAGTTTAATGTTTGCAAAATTTTCCCCTAACGGAAAAAGTGTTGCCTACGTTAGTAAGGAAAAAACAAATCAAAATAGCCTAAGAAGTAGCAGTACTAATGCTAATATTTTTATTGAAGATTTGTCTAATAACACAATAAAGAAAATTACAAGTTCAAATGGAACAAAAAAACTAATTAATGGAACTTTTGATTGGGCATATGAAGAAGAATTTGATTGTAGAGATGGGTTTTTATTTAATAATTCTGGTACAAAAATTGCGTTTTGGCAAATAGATGCAAATAAAGTGAGAGATTTTTATATGATAAATAATATCGATTCTATTTATTCATTTAATGTTCCCGTAGAATATCCAAAAGTTGGAGAAAATCCTTCTCCTGCGAAAATTGGAGTTATAGATTTAATGAATAATAACACAATAACTTGGATGAAAATTCCTGGAGAACCAGATAAAAACTACTTGCCAAGAATGATGTGGTCGCCAACATCCGATGAATTATTTATTCAACAACTTAATCATAAACAAAATCATAGTAGACTCTACATAACAAATGCTTCTACAGGATCCTCTGAAATAGTGATGGAAGAAAGAGATGATGCTTGGGTTGATGTTAGAAATTCTTGGCCAAATCAAGTTAAAGCAGGTTGGAAATACATCAAAAAAGGAAAAGAATTTTTATATACCACTGAAAAGGATGGGTGGTCTCATATTTATAAATTTAATATAGAAACAAAAAAAGAATATCTTATTACCAAAGGAGATTATGATGTAATTAAACCATTAGCAATTAATGAAGAAATCAATGTAGTATATTTTATTGCTTCACCAAAAAACGCAACACAAAGATATCTTTATAAAGTTAATCTTGATGGAACGGGACAATTGAAAATGGTCACGCCAAACCAATTAGAAGGGTCACATAATTATCAAATTAGCCCAAAAGGAAATTTTGCTTTTCATAGCTTTTCAAATTACTATACAAAACCTATGAGTCAACTAATAAAACTCCCTTCACACAATTCTTTAAACAAAGTAACTAGTATATCTGAAAGATTTGATCCTTCATTAAAAAATGATCACCCTTTAAATTTCTTTAAAATTACAACTATTGATGATGTAACCATGAATGGATGGATTGTAAAACCAAAAAATATGGATCCAAATAAAAAATATCCTGTACTATTTTACTTCTATAGTGAACCAGCAGGAACTACTGCAGTTGATAGGTATGGTGTTGGAAACAATAGACTATATAATGGTAATCTTAGAGATGATGGGTATGTATATGTGTCATTTGATGGAAGAGGAACTCCTTCCCCAAAAGGAAGAGCTTGGAGAAAAGCAATCTATAGAGGAATAGGAAAAATTAATGTAAGGGACATGGGAATGGGAGCATTAGAAGTTTTTAATAAATTTGAATTTATAGATACAAGCAGAGTTGCGGTACATGGATGGAGTGGAGGAGGATCTGCAACGTTAAATTGTTTATTTCAATATCCAGCAATATTCCATACTGGAATAGCTGTTGCGGCTGTTGCCAACCAACTTACTTATGATAACATCTATCAAGAGAGATATATGGGGATTCCAGAAGAAACGTATGAAGATTTTGTAGAAGGATCACCAATTACACATGCAAAAAATTTTAAAGGAAATCTTTTATATATGCATGGGACCGGGGATGACAACGTGCATTATCAAAATGCAGAAATGCTAATTAATGAATTAATTAAACACAAAAAAGTTTTTTATTTTATGTCTTACCCTAATAGATCTCATGGGATAAGAGAAGATAATGCATATCCGCATGTAGCATTAATGTTTACGGATTTTCTTCGAAAAAATTGTCCGCCTGGAGGAAAATAAATAGCTATTTAAAACTTTTATTAATCTGCTTTAGTTTATCACTACCGGGGCAAAGATCTTTTTCCTTTAATTGATTCAATGGAGTTTCAACAACGTCTAATGTTTCCTTAAGGTCTTTAGCTTTTGGGTTTATATATAGCAATCCCGTCAAAACTTTTCCTTTTTGATCAGATTTTTGGATTTTTTTTATCGCCTCAATTTTATCTTTAGGATTATAGTTTTTTGAGATTTTTTGAAGTGATAGTGTAGAACCATCATGGAGTTGTACATCAAATTGTTTTCCCTCTTTATAATTTGCTGTAATAGTATTTCCAATTGGAACAAAATCCGTTGCTGAAGATACTGAATCATTATGTTCTCTGATATAATCATAACTTTTAGTTGAATTTTTATGATTGTTAAAAGTAACACAAGGAGAAATCACATCTATAAGAGCAAATCCTTTATGCTTAAAAGCTGCTTTCATTAATGGAATCAGTTGATCCTTATCTCCAGAAAAACTTCTTGCCACAAAACTTGCTCCTAAGTGAATAGCCATTCCAACTAAATCAATAGCTGGAAATAAATTATCATCACCATATTTACCTTTTGATTCGAGATCGTTAGTGGCAGAAAATTGTCCTTTTGTAAGGCCATAAGTTCCATTATTTTCTATAATATATACAACGTTTAGCTGTCTTCTTACTGCGTGAATAAATTGACCTATCCCTATAGAAGCTGTATCGCCATCGCCAGAAACTCCAAGATAAGTTAATTCATGATTAGCAAGACTTGCTCCTGTTGCAATTGAAGGCATTCTTCCATGAACAGAATTGAAACCATGAGATTGTTTTAGAAAATAACCTGGGGTTTTGGAAGAACAACCAATCCCAGATAATTTTACTACTTGATGTGCAGCTATGTTAAGCTGAAAACATGCCTCTACAATTGCAGCGCTTATCGAATCATGGCCACAACCTGCACAAAGTGTAGAAATAGGTCCTTCATAATCTCTTCTAGTAAGACCCAACTTATTGACTTTGAGTCTTGGATGACGATTAGCTGGTTTTGTTATATAAGTCATGCTACTTTTGTTTTATTATTTTTTGAACTTGTTTTTCTGCTAAAAAACTTCCTATTTCTGTACTTATAAAATGAGCAGTAATAGGCATTCCATCAAAACAAAGAACCGAAATTATTTTATCAGGAGAAGTATTAGTTTCTGCCAATATTAATTTTTTCATCTGAGCATCCCTATTTTGTTCAACAATAAAAATTAAATCATGACTTGTAATAAAATCATGAACTTCATTTCCAAAAGGAAATGCTCTTATTCTCATCGAATCTAAGGTTATTCCTTCTGAAGACAATTCATCTAAAGCTTCGCTCATTGAATAATCAGAACCTCCAAAATAAATAACACCTGTTGAACTATTTTCTGAGTTAATAACTGGTTTTGGAACTAATTTAGATGCTGTTTTATGTTTTTTTAATATCCTGGTTAAATTTCTTGCATTAACTTTTCCATCTTCTGTGTAAACAGCATACTCATCATGAGATGATCCTCTTGTAAAAAATGCTCCTTTTTCTGAATGTGTTCCAGGATAAGTACGATAAGGGATTCCATCACCATCTACGTCAAGGTATCTTCCAAAACTTTCCATATTATCCAAATCTTCTTTAGTTAATACTTTTCCTCTATCAAAAGTATATTTGTCTCTCCATGAAAATTCTTTAGTAGTAAAATCATTCATCCCAATATCTAAATCAGAGAGTACAATTACTGGAGTTTGTAAGCGATCAGCTAAATCAAATGCCATAACTGAAAATTCAAAACATTCCGTAGGATTAGAAGGAATCAAAATAATATGTTTTGTGTCCCCATGTGACGCATATGCACACAGTAAAATGTCTGATTGTTGTGTTCTTGTAGGCATTCCGGTTGAAGGTCCTCCTCTTTGAATATCAAATAAAACTACTGGTACCTCTGCAAAATAAGCTAACCCTATAAACTCTGACATAAGAGATATTCCCGGACCACTTGTTGCAGTGAAAGCTCTAGTTCCATTCCAATTTGCTCCAATAGCCATTCCAATGGCAGCTAATTCATCTTCTGCTTGAACAATTGCAAATTTGTTTTTTTGGGTTTTATCTTCTATCCTTAATTTCTCACAATATTTTGTAAAAGCTTCAGCAACAGATGTAGATGGTGTAATTGGATACCAAGCACAAACAGTAGCTCCAGCATAAACACATCCCAATCCTGCAGCATCATTACCGTTTGTAAGTATCATCCCCTTAGTTTTGTTGAGTTTCTTAACTTTAATCTTACAATGATCTTTGAAGTTTTGTTTTGCATAATTATATCCTATTTCTAAAGCTTTAACATTCGGAATAATAAGCTTTTCTTTTCCTTTAAATTTTTCAGATATTAAATCAACATATACACTTTTCCCAATATCTAATAGATAAGACAATGCTCCTACATAAACAATATTTTTAAAAAGTAATCTTAATTTTGGATTTGAAAATTCAGTTACACAAAGTTCTGTTAAAGGAATTCCTATAATATTTATATCATCTCTTCCAAAATCTCTTTGCCAAGAGGAATCATATAATAAATAGCCTCCTGGTCTTATTTCAAGTATATCTTCAGGATATGACTGCGGATTCATAGCAACGGAAATATCAATCCCTTCTCTTCTTCCTAAATATCCTTTTGCAGTTACTCTAACTTCAAACCAAGTAGGCAATCCTTGAATATTTGATGGAAAAATATTTTTTGGACTAACAGGAACTCCCATACGAAAAACTCCTTTAGCAAACATCTGGTTTGCACTAGCAGAACCTGATCCATTGACATTTGCAAACTTAATCACAAATTCATTGTCTGATTTTATTTTACTCATGTTTAAGTTTCTTTTTCTTTATATCCATAGTTGTACAATTCGAATAAGTTCGTGTTTCTTCATACAAAAATGTTTGCATATCCCAGGCTGCTGTTGGACATCTTTCAGCGCACAGTCCACAATGAACACAAACATCCTCATCTTTCACCATCACTCTCTTGGTTGGGAGCTGTTCTGATACTAATAAATCTTGACTTTTATTGGTTGCAGGAACTCTTAACTTTTTCCTTAGCTCATCTTCAGAGTCATTTGTAATAAAATTTATTGTATCAGTAGGGCAAATATCAACACAAGCATCACATTCAATACATTTACTTTCAGAGAAAACAGTTTGAACATCGCAATTAAGACATCGTTGAGCTTCTTCTAAAGCCATTTTTTCATCGTATCCAAGTTCAACTTCTACTTTCAAATTTTTTAATGATATTTTTTGATCCGCATGTGGAACTAAAAATCTTTTCTTTTGTGATATATCATTATCATAAGACCATTCATGAACTCCCATTTTTTGACTTACTAAATTAGTCATAGGGTCGGGTCTATCATTTAAGTCTTCGCCTTTACAAAATTTATCTATGGATATTGCTGCTTGATGACCATGAGCAACTGCCCAAATAATATTTTCAGGCCCCCAAGCAGCATCTCCACCAAAAAATATTTTTTCATGAGTTGATTGAAATGTTTTTTTGTCTACTACAGGCATGTCCCATTCACCAAACTCAATGCCAATATCTCTTTCTATCCACTTATAAGCATTGTATTGTCCAATAGCTACTAAAACATCATCACATTCCATTATAACAGGACGTTCACCAGTAGAAATTAAAGATCTTTTGCCTGTTTTATCATATGAAGCTTTAACTTTTTCAAATTCCATTCCAATTAACTTTCCGTCCTTATGTAAAAATTTTTTAGGAACATGATTATCAATAATTGGAATGTTTTCTCCTATTGCATCTTCAATTTCCCATTCAGATGCCTTCATATCTTCAAAAGGGCTCCTTACCACCACCTTAACGTCATTAGCTCCAAGTCTCAACGATGATCGACAGCAATCCATTGCTGTGTTTCCTCCTCCAAGAACAATAACTTTTTTTCCAATTGAAGTGGTGTGCTCAAATGCAATGCTTGTTAGCCAATCTATTCCTATATGAATATTTTTTTTAGCTTCTTCTCTTCCATTTATAAAAAGATCCCTTCCTTTGGGAGCACCTGTACCAACAAAAATAGAATCAAAATTTTCACCTAATAAAGATTTCATGCTTTTGATTTCTGTATTATATCTAGTCTCTATTCCCATATTAATTATTTGATCTACTTCTTCATCTAAAACTTTTCCAGGTAATCTAAACGAGGGAATGTTGGTACGCATCAGGCCTCCGGCTTTTGGATCCTTGTCAAAAAGGACTAAATGATAACCCAAAACTACTAGATCTCTGGCTACAGATAATGATGCTGGACCAGCACCTATTAATGCAATTCTTTTTCCATTTTTTTTCGGAATTTTAGGTAAACGATCTTGAACGTTATCCTTGTAATCATATGTCACTCTTTTTAATCTGCAAATTGCAACAGGTTTTTCATGAGTTCTTGTTCTTCTGCAAGCTGGTTCACAAGGACGATCACATGTTCTACCTAGAATTCCAGGAAAAACATTAGACTCCCAATTAATCATATATGCATCTGTATAATTTCCTTTTGCAATCTGCCTAATATATTCTGGGACTGGAGTATGTGCTGGACAAGCATACTGACAATCAACAACCTTATGATAATATTGGGGGTCACTAGTATTAGTAGGTTGCATGTGAGATTTTTTATTCAAAAAATCTTTTATCTTTTTCTTATTATCAAAAGAATTAATTCTAGCATCATTAATTTTATTCTTAAATTTTTCCACCGCCTTCCATCTAAGTTTTTGAGCTTGATTTAGATTGCGAGTTTTTAAAGATTGCCTTAAATCAAAACCCAATTTAGTTCTCAAAGTTCTAGGAACAGCTACTTTTACCCACCAAATATTATGTCTTTTATATAGATACTTTTTGTCCATCGATCTACATCCATTAATTATAATGTACCTTACAATTTTCAGTCTAAGTATACAATAATAAGATTATTTTAAAAAAATTCAAATGTATGGTACAAAATAAAACTTGTACCATACAAAATAAAATTTAAACAATATCTTTTAAAACGATTAAAACGTAAGGTACATATTACTAAAAACTAAAATTTAATTGAAAAGATGTTCAAAAAAGTTTAAACCTTTATACAAACATATTTTAACACCAGATATTCGTTTATACCATATTTTGATCCTTCTCTTCCATATCCGCTTTCCTTAACACCACCAAATGGAGCTAAATTGCTTGATATAAAGCCCGTATTAACTCCCACCATACCATATTCTAAAGCTTCTGCTGTTTTCCAAGTTCTACTATTGTCTTTCCCATAAAAATATGCAGCTAGTCCAGAAGATGTATTATTAGCGGTTTTAACAATTTCTTTTTCATCTTCAAAAGAATAGATAGCAGCTACTGGTCCAAAAATTTCTGTTGAACAAATTAACATGTTATCAGAGATATTAGTGACTATAGTAGGTTCTACAAAATTACTTCCTTCAGCATGTTCTTTTCCTCCTAATAATATTTTGGCTCCCTTGCTTACTGCATCTTTTAAAATCTTTTTGACCTTTAGAACTGCATCCGAATTTATTAAAGGTCCTATTTCAACAGAAGGATTAAGCCCAGATCCTACCTTCTGATTCTTAACCGCTTTTGTAAATTTTTTTATAAATGATTCCAAAACTCCTGATTGAACATAAATTCTATTTGCACAAATACAAGTCTGTCCAGAATTTCTAAATTTTGAAACCATAGCTCCTTCAACAGCTGAATCAATATCAGCATCATCAAAAACTATAAAAGGAGCATTGCCTCCAAGTTCCATTGAGAGTTTTTTTACAGTTGAAGAAGATTGTTTCATTAAGATTTTTCCAACTTCAGAGGATCCAGTAAATGATACTTTTTTGATTTTGGGAGATGTTGTTAAAATTTCACCAACATTTTGAGGATCATTAGTGGTAATCACATTAAAAACACCAGGAGGAAATCCTGCTTTTTCAGCTAAATCAGCTAGAGCCAGTGCCGATAGCGGTGTGTCTTCTGATGGTTTTAAAACTACTGTACATCCAACAGCTAAAGCAGGAGCTATTTTACGAGTTATCATAGCGATTGGAAAATTCCAAGGCGTAATAGCTGCTACTACACCAATAGGTTGTTTTAAAACTATAATACGTTTATCTAATTCATTTGAAGCAATGGTGTCTCCATATATTCTTTTTGCTTCCTCAGCAAACCAATCAACAAATGAAGCCCCATAATCTATTTCTCCAAGTGATTCTTTTAATGGCTTACCTTGCTCTAAAGTTATAATTCTAGCAAGATCTTCTTTGTTTTCAAGAATTAAATTGTGCCAATTCCTAATTATTTTTGATCTTTTTATTGCGGTTAGTTCTTTCCAAATCATAAAAGCATTGTGTGCTGAATCTATTGCTTTTTTAGTTTCCTTTTCTCCACAATCTGGAATAGAATTTAATAACGAAAGGTCTAGAGGATTATAAACTGAAAACTTTTTATTAGAAAAAGAGTTGACCCACTCATTATTAATAAAAGATTGATTTCTTAATAAATTTTTGTTTTTTATCTCTTTCATAAAGATGACATATCAATCACATATCTATATCTAACTTTCCCAGCTACTGTATTATCAAAGGCTTCATTTATTTTATCAATCGAAATAACTTCTACCTCTGGATAAATATTATGCTTATGACAGTAATAAATCATTTCTTGTGTTTCTGATATGCTTCCAATAGATGATCCAATAATTCCTTTTCTTTTATCAATCAAATCAAAACTTGAAATTTTATGTGGTTCAGTAGGTAAACCAACAGTCATTATTATTCCGTCTGTAGTTAACCAAGAAAAAACTTTACCAATATTTCTGTTTGCAGAAACAGTGTCTAAAATATAATTGTAAGAGTTAAGTTCTTTTTTAGATTCCTCTTCATTATTTATGTTAACAAAATTATTAGCTCCAAACATTAAAGCTTCTTCTCGTTTTTCTTCTGAAGTACTAAAAACTGTAACATTAGCTCCAAATGAAACGGCAAATTTTAATCCCATATGACCTAGTCCTCCTAATCCTGTTATCCCTACTCTATGCTCTGACCCTATATTAAAATTTCTTAAAGGAGAATAGGTCGTTATTCCCGCACAAAGTAAAGGAGCTGCTTTTGATTTGTCCATACCATCAGGTATTTTAATAACATAACCTTCTTTAACAACTATTTTTTTGGAATAACCTCCATAAGTAATTGTTTGAGTCCCATATTCATATGAATTATAAGTTAAGACTATCCCTTTTTCACAATAGTGATCTAAATTTGTTTTGCAATTATTGCATTCGCCGCATGAATCCACATAGACACCAACACCCACATTATCGCCTTTAGAAAAATTTGTTACTTTAGTTCCAACTTGTTCAACTACACCAATTATCTCATGCCCAGGGACAAGAGGATAAACGCTAGATCCTCCCCACTCATTTCTTGCCATATGAATATCAGAATGACATACACCGCAATATTCAATTTTTATTAATACATCATTAGAACCACACTCTCTTCTTTCTATATTATGGGGTTCAAGAATAGAATTAGAAGACAAAGCAGCATAAGATTTAACATTTGTCATAATAAAAATTTAATTGCCTAATTTTTTAAATGCTTTTCTGCTAACAGCTTCATATTTAGTTTCATCTCCTACTACTATCAATTCTTTGTTTTTAACGATTCTATGAGTATAGTTTGCCATTTTTCCAGTTCTAGTACAAATAGCATGAAGTTTAGTAATATATTCAGCAACAGCAAGAAGATTTGGCATTGGACCAAAAGGCTTTCCCTTATAATCCATATCCAATCCAGCAATAATTACTCTGCGTCCCTGATTAGCTAGTTGATTACATACGTCTACAATTTTATTATCTAAAAACTGCGCTTCATCAATAGCAATTACTTCTGCCTCTTTTGATAATTCTAAAATTTCTGATGAATTATTTATTACCGTTGATTTTAAAGAAATCTCATTATGAGATACTATCTCCTTATTTTTAAATCTTGTGTCTTTTCTAGGTTTAAAAGTTTGAACTTTTTGTTTTGCAAATTTTGCTCGTTTAATTCTTCTAATTAACTCTTCTGTTTTTCCTGAAAACATAGAGCCACAAATTACCTCTATCCAACCTAAGTTGTCTTTCTGGGTTTTTAATCTTTCCGAAAACATAATTTTTTGTTTAAAGTAAGTAAAAAATTATTGTACCCCTAATATGATGACAATAAAATAAAATTATTTCACGAAAACAAGAATAAATTATGTTCTTGTTACGTCAAAAACTATTTCCTTCTTTTGAGGTAGACGTATCCCTTGAATGGTTCTAAGCCATTACCCAAATACACAAGATAATAATATGTAGCTTCTGGAAGTTTCTTGTCATTTCTAAGAATATGATTGATATTAGAGGTGCCATCCCACTGATTTTCATAATTTGATTTTTCATAAACTTTATCTTTCCACCTATTATACACTTCAACTTTATGGTTTGGATATTTGTTTAACCCTTTAATTTTCCACGTATCGTTTACTCCATCACCATCTGGAGAAAATCCATTAGGTATATTTATATCTTCATAAACGATTAAGAATGCTTCATTAGAAATAAAATTATAACACAACACTCCAGGGCTTGAAATATGAACTCTAAAAATTGCATTATTATGTGTTTCTACATTGGCATCTATTATTGTTAATTCATTTGTGTTTACTCCCAAGTAAATATTTCCTTCTTGAAGATTTTCCCATGTTGTACCATAATTCCTACTCATCTGCCATTGATAGAAAAGTGAGTTATTGGACGTCACCTCTACACTAAAACTGATCCTCTCATTCACTGTTATGTTATCAATACTGCTTGGGTGATTGATTATTGAAATTTGAAAGAAAAGTTCTTCTAAAAAGTCAAAAACACCACTATTATCACCATCTAATGGTTCACTGTAACCATCTACTCCACTAGTCACCCGCCCTAAGCCATCAACTGTAACTGGGCTAGATCCAAGAATTCCATCATTATCACCATCAGTATAACCGGCTTCTATCACATCATCACATCCATCTCCATCACTATCCAAGTCAAACCAATTTGGTATTCCATCAGAATCAAGATCATCACTTGTCTCTAAAGAATCATATATTCCATCGTTATCATCATCTAAATCAACATTATCAAAAACACCATCTTGATCATTATCATCTCCATCATCATCTATGATGGTGACCGTCTCTTGTTGCGTGCCATTTTCTGTTCCGTTGGTAACACCTGCAATATCCAGGATCACCGTCTCATTCACCTCATCCAGCACATCCTGCACGGCAGTGATCGTAGTGGCACCTGTAGTAGATCCTGCGTTTATCGTAATCGTATTCGAAGCCAACGTATAATCCGTACCACTTCCTGTCGCCGTGCCAGTAGCAGTCAAAGTCACCGTAACATTTTGTGAAAACGCAGCACTTAGCGTAGCTGTCACTGTAGATACTCCTGCAGCTTCCGCTATAGTTGCAGGGCTAACACTGAGGGTGACAGTAGGTGGATTGGAATTATCGGGAAGGATATTTATTGTAAAAGGCTGAGATATCACATCTTGATCACACATATAGGCCGGTGTAGATATCACAACCCTAAACACCTTATCATTATAGTCTAATGGAGCATTTATTACTTCATAGTAAGGGTAATTAGAAGCAATATTTTCCCATGACTGACCATTATTATTACTCGCCTGCCACTGATAATCTACTGTACCCTCTGCCGTAATATCAATATAAACAATACTATCGGTCGATTCAACCATAATAATGGATTCTGGTTGATTGATAATAGTTACAGAGGATCCTATTTCTTTATAGTCATACACCCCACTATTATCATTATCCAAAGGTTCCGTGTACCCATCAGAAATAGAAGCCCCTTCTAGCACGTTACATGATTCTAAGATTTTAACCGACTGCTTATTCATAGAGTTCCCGGTAGCCGCTGTAAACCCAAAGTAAACATAAGGATTGGAAGAAAATATGTCGGCTATAATATCTTTGGTAGAAGTAATAATAACTTTCCCGTCAAAAGTAACTTTTATGGTCTTTAAATCAACATTCCATTCAATTTTAACCGGATGCCACTTCCCATCTTCTATATTTTTAAGATCTACCAAATGATGATGAGTAGAAGTATTTCCATTATAGGTTATTGCAGCATGATCATTACCTATTTCAAAATTACCATTGTACCAAGTATCAAACTCAACAGCAACAGAAGGTGATATTCCTTTATAACCAAGTCCACCCCCAGCAGCTCCTTGATCAGTAGATAGCGGTTGCATGACAAAAGCAATCCCATCCGCTCCCGAAGCATTTAAGTCGCCAAAATTCAATTGAGCACTTACAGAAAAATCCGCTGTTAGGTTCACTTTCTTTTTAAACCACACCATTCCTTTCTTATTCTTTTTTTTTGGAGTAAGTACGATTGATGAATACGATTGATGAATTGGATCTTTTGTTTTAGCATAAACCGCATCAGATAAAAGCTTAAAGTCTTCTTTCTTAAATGGATAACACGTAGAACTTTCAGAACAAAGAACCCTTCCTAGGGAATCAACAGATACTGGACTGTTACAAAGAATACCATCATTATCTGGATCACTGAATCCTGCTTCTATCACATCAGCACATCCATCTCCATCACTATCCAAGTCAAACCAATTTGGTATTCCATCAGAATCAAGATCATCACTTGTCTCTAAAGAATCATATATTCCATCGTTATCATCATCTAAATCTACATCATCAAGAAGACCATCTTGATCATTATCGCCTCCATCATCTGTGATGGTAATAGTTTCTTGTTGCGTGCCATTTTCTGTTGCGTTAGTCACACCTGTGATATCGAGGATCACCGTCTCATCTGCTTCATCCAGCACATCCTGCACGGCAGTGACCGTGGTGGTACCTGTAGTGACTCCCGCATTGATGGTAATTGTACTCGAAGCTAACGTATAGTCTGTACCTCCTCCTGTCGCCGTGCCAGTAGCAGTCAAAGTTACCGTAACTTGTTGTGAAGTTGTAACATGATTAAAAACTCTCACGTGTCCTGCATTATTTCCATTTTTATCATTAAACTGAGCTCCAATAGCAAGAATGGTTCCATCACTAGAAAGGGAAACTAAATGAGAGTTATCTTGAGCTGCCTCTCCATCTACATCAAAGCCGCGTTGCACCCATGCACTACCATTCCAATGATATACTCTAACGTGTCCTGAAGAAATTCCATTTCCATTATTAAACTGTGCTCCAATAGCAAGAATGGTTCCATCACTAGAAAGAGAAATAGATTCTCCACTCCGATCACCATCAGCCTCTCCATCTATATCAACACCGCGTTGTACCCATGCACTACCATTCCAGTGGTATATTCTAACGTGTCCTCTTTTATTTCCATTTCCATCATTTTCATGAGCTCCAATAGCAAGAATGGTTCCATCACTAGAAAGGGAAACGGATTCTCCACTCCGATCATCACGTGTCTCTCCATCTATATCAACACCGCGTTGTACCCATGCACTACCATTCCAATGATATACTCTAACGTGTCCTGAA
>CAZYIL010000012.1:0-21391 GCA_964646945.1 uncultured Marinoscillum sp.
ACATAGTGGGTGAGTTTATGCATCTTGCTCATGAACAAAAATCTCTAATGTGGACTATATTAATTCCTTGTGTTTTTGTTGTTTGGTTATTAGGTGCGATGGTTATTCAAGCTGAAGCTATTTATCAAGCATTATATTTTTAATGATATCAAGATTAAAGGCTTTTATCTTATTTTTTATAATATTAATACCTCTATTTATTAATCTTTTTCTACATAATTTTGGAAATAATAAATTTGATGTCCCTATATATTATCAAGAAAAATTTTCAAATAAATCATCTTGTTCTAATCGAATTTATTTTCCATATTTTTTAATTTCTGATAGTGTATTAGAAATAGGTAAAAAGTTAATAATAATAGATATTCGCTTTAATGATAAAAGTGATCTGTTTACTAATAATCAAATTAAAAGATTGTTAAATAATGATTTTGTTTTAGATATTTATTCCATTTCATCACATAAATTAGATCTTCGATGGAAAACAATTAATTTTAGATTTTCTGATCTTAATAAATATGTGTCATGTAAACTTTTGTACAATACCAATTCTTCATTTATAGTTTTAATTGATAAGTTGGGTAGGATAAGAGGGTACTATGATTCTAATTCTGAAGATGAATTTGAGAGGTTATCTGCAGAACTTAAAATATTAAATAATTTTAAAAAAGGATGAACAATACGTTTTTTATAAGAATTATTATAGGGATTTCAATAATAGTTCCAATTTTAGTAGCTGTTTTATTATTAATGCCTAACAAAATTTCATTTTTTGGAATCAATCCAAAAATTTTACCTCATTTCAACGCCTTAATAAATAGTTTAACTGCTATTTTACTTATTGTCTCATTTATAATGATAAAATTAAAAAATATAAGATTGCACAAGATTTTCATGATGACTTCTTTTGTTCTAGGATCAATTTTTTTAGTTTCATATATTATATACCATTCTTCTATCGAGAGCACTTCATATAAAGGAGATTATGAATTTATATATTTTACCACTTTAATTTCACATATTTTACTTTCCATTGTCGTTGTCCCTTTCGTTTTATTTGCATTTTATTTTTCATTGACTAATCAACTTAATCAACATAAAAAAATTGTAAAATATACTTTTCCAATATGGTTATATGTATCTATTTCTGGAGTTATTGTATATTTGATGATTAGTCCTTATTATTGATAGTCTTATGTTGAAAATATTTTTAATTATATTTTTTTTTTTTCTTATGGAATTTGTTTCAAATGCTCAATGTTCAATGTGTAGAAGTATTGTTCAAAGTGAAATTAGTTCTGGTAATCAGGGAATCTCTTCTGGAATAAATTTCGGAATTATTTATTTATTTTCTTCAACTTACATATTATTTATCATAGGATCAATCTTATGGTATTTTAGAAGTAAAAAAGAACAAAAAAAGGCTGAAATAAAAAATAACATTTCAGAAAGGATTGCTTCGATTAACAATTAATTTTTAATTTTTTTCATTAATCTATTTGAAAAAATAAATTTGTTAAGCTCTTTTACTTTACTTTTAAATATATTTTTATTGTCACCTTCCCATAATTTTTTTCCTTCATGAAGAAACATAATTTTTTCACCAATTTCCATTACTGAGTTCATGTCATGAGTTACAACGATCGTAGTAGTATTTAAGTCATGAGTTAGCTTTTGAATTAGATTATCAATTTTTATAGCAGTCAAAGGATCTAATCCAGAATTTGGTTCATCACAAAATAAATATTTTGAGTCATTAACAATTGCTCTAGCAATTCCAACTCTTTTCTTCATACCTCCACTTAATTCAGAAGGCATTTTACTATTCATATCCTCTAATCCAACAAGCTTTAAACAATGATTTACTTTTTCTAATTTTTCTTTTGGATTTAGTTTTGTCAATATATTTAATGGAAACATTATATTTTCTTCAACATTTTTAGAATCAAAAAGAGCACCACCCTGAAAAAGCATTCCTATTTCTCTTCTTATTTCTGTAATCATATTTTTAGATCCATTAGTAAAGTTTCTTTTATCAAATAAAACTTCACCTATATCTGGATTTAAAAGTCCAACTAGACATTTTAAAAGGACACTTTTTCCTGTACCACTTGCACCGATTATAAGATTTGTTTTACCTTTTAAAAATTTTCCAGATATATCAAAGAGTATCTGTTTTTTATCGAATGATTTATTAATACATTTTATTTCAACCATTTTATAATAGTGTTTGAGCTAATACATAATCTGCAATTAAAATTGCTATACAACTTTTTGTTACGGCTTGAGTACTTGATTTTCCAATTTCAAGAGCACCACCTGTGGTATAATATCCTTGAAAGGATGAAATTGATGCAACAAGAAACGCAAATACATAAGCTTTTATCAAGGCAAATGGTATATTAAAACTATTAAATTCATATCTCAAACCATAAATATATTCTTCTCCTGCAATAACTTCAGTAAAAATACCAGCAAAATATACTACTTTAATTGCTAGAAAAGCATACATTATTACTAGCATAGGATACATTAAAATAGAAGCAATTATTTTTGGAAGAACAAGATATGAACTAGAATTTATTCCCATAACTTCTAATGCATCTATTTGTTCAGATATTCTCATGGTTCCAAGTTCTCCTGCTATATTCGATCCTACTTTTCCTGCAAAAACTATGGCAATAATTGTAGGAGACAATTCTAATAAAGTCATGTCTCTCACAACAAGTGAAATAACATAGTCTGGTATAAGAGGACCAATGAGGTTAAAAGCGGTTTGGATAGTAGTTACGGCTCCCATAAAAACCGAAACTATTGCAACAATGAATAGACTTTCATATCCAATTTTTATACATTCTCCTATTGAAAGATTTACATAAGTCTTAAATGGTTCTCTTCTTTTAAAGAGGGAGGAAATAAAGATTATATATTTACCAAAATTTTTCATTTATTTAATATATTGTTAAATATTAAATAATATACAATTTCGTAAATTATTATTATAAACTAAATTAATGGATAATAAATTGCTTGTTATAACTGGCGGTTCAAAGGGAATTGGAAGATCAATCATCTTAAAATTTTTAAAATACGATTTTGATATAATTACTTGTTCAAGGAGTTTAGATAATTTATCTAAATTAAAAAGAGACATAGAAAAAATATCCAATAGTATTTCTATAAATTATATTGAAGCAGATCTTTCACTTCAAGATGATTGTAATAAATTTGTTGATTTTGTTAATTCATTTAAAAGGATACCAGATATTTTAGTTAATAATGTTGGTATTTTTGCTCCCGGAAAAATCTACAATGAAGAAAAAGGTATTTTAGAAAAAATGATTAGCACCAATCTTTATTCAAACTATTTTATAAGTAGAGGAATAATTCCTAATATGTTATCAAAAAAAAACGGTCATATATTTAATATATGTTCAATTGCAAGTAAAAAAGCATATAGTAATGGAGGAGCATATTGTGTTTCAAAATTTGCTTTGTATGGGATGAGCCTATGTTTGAGAGAAGAACTAAAAGATCATGGTATTAAAGTAACTTCAGTTATTCCAGGAGCCACATTAACTTCTAGTTGGGATGGAACTGACTTTGATGAGGGTCGTTTCGTTATGCCTGAAGATATTGCTGAATCTATCTTTTCTATTTTTAATATGTCTAAGGGCACCAATGTTGAAGAAATAATAATTAGACCCCATTTAGGAGATATTTAAATTATTAACTTTTGACCAACTATTTTAACAAAAATTTATTTAGATATAAAAGAAGAAATTCAATTTCAGTTTCTATTGGTGATTCTGAGGTTGGTGCTAATAATCCAATTAGAATACAATCAATGACAACTACGGATACGATGGACACAAAATCAACGGTAGAGCAAGCAATTAGAATGGTAAATACTGGTTGTGAATATGTTCGAGTAACAGCACCCAGTGTAAATGCTGCAAATAACTTAAAAAACATAAAAAATAAACTAGTTCGTAAAGGTTATGATATTCCTCTAATCGCAGACATTCATTTTACACCTAATGCTGCAGAAATTGCTGCAGAGATTGTAGAAAAGGTTAGAATTAATCCAGGAAATTATGCAGATAAAAAAAAATTTCAAAAAATTGAATATGACGACAAGTCTTATAATGATGAAATACAGAGAATATATAAAAGAGTATCACCTCTGATTAAGATATGTAAAAAAAACGGAACTGCTATGAGGATAGGTACTAATCATGGCTCACTTTCAGATAGAATTTTGAGTAGATTTGGAGATACACCTCTAGGTATGGTTGAATCAGCTCTTGAATATTTAAGAATTTGTGAAGACCATAATTTCTATAATATTGTTTTGTCCATGAAGGCAAGCAATCCTCTTATCATGGTTCACGCATATAGAATGTTAGTTGATAAGCTTAACGATTCAAGTTTAAAAAAATACCCCCTTCATCTTGGTGTTACTGAAGCCGGTGAAGGAGATGATGGTAGAGTTAAGTCGGCTATTGGAATAGGTACCTTGCTTGATGATGGTATCGGAGATACTGTAAGAGTATCATTAACAGAAGAGCCTGAGTTTGAATCTCCCGTTGCTAAAATATTAGTTGATAGGTATAAGGAAAGAACAAAACACAATCCCATAATAAAACCTGAAAAAATATTTTTTTCTCCTTTTCATTATGGGAAGAGAGAAACAATAGAAATTAATAATATTGGCGGTGATTATTTGCCTATTGTTATCTCAAATATTTCTAAACTTGATAATTTATCAGAGAGTCATTTGTCAAGCTTAGGCATAATGTATCAACCTAAATCAAAAACATGGGAAAAAATGGACAACTCTCCAGATTATCTATATTTAGGTAATAATAAGAATAATATTGATAATTTTAATTATGATGTAATATATGATTATGATACATGGTTAGAACTAAAATCCAAGGATACATATTTTCCATTAATTGACTTTTATGATTATTTAAACAGAAAACTAACTTTTTCTCATAAAATTAATTTTTTAAAATTAAAAACGAATCAAGTAGGTCAGTTAAAGCAAATAACTCTTCCTAAAAATTTTATTTTGATCTTGGAATCAAAGAATACTCATTTCATGCCTGATTTGAGATCATTCTTTATAAATATAAATAAATATAATTATCCTGTTATACTTTATAATAATTATGAAACTTCTTGCTTCGATAAGCTAATTTTACATTCTTCTACTGATATTGGTGGTTTATTCATTCAAGGATATGGTGATGGTATTTTTATTTCATCAAAAAGTAAAAATATTAATGAAATAAAAAAAATAAACACTTTGAGTTTTAAAATACTTCAAGCAGCAAGAGTGAGAGTAACATCAACCGATTTTATATCTTGTCCATCATGTGGAAGGACATTATTTGATCTTCAAGACACTACTGCGAGTATTAGGGAAAGGACTAATCATCTCAAAGGATTAAAAATCGGAATTATGGGCTGCATTGTTAACGGACCTGGAGAAATGGCTGACTCGGATTATGGTTATGTAGGTTCTGGTAAAGATAGAATTACTTTATATAGAGGAAAGAAAGTTGTAAAAAGAGGAATAAATTTTAAAAATGGTGTAGATGAACTTATTGAACTAATTAAAGAAGATGGTAAATGGATTGAACCCTAAATAAATAATATGAAAAAAAAACAAAAAAAGATTTCCTACTATTTTGATTTTTCTGAATTACTAAATTATTTTTTCAGAAATAGAGATAATGATACAAAAACTAATTTTAGCATTAGAGCAATGCATAGAGTAAATAGAATTGCTATTTCAATGTTTATTATTGGTATTATTTTATGGATTATTAAAAGATTAGATTTTGAGTTATTTTAAATTTTTTTTCTTTATTCTCATTATTGTTTCTTGTGTTGATGACAAACAAATAACTCAAAAAGGTTATAAGTATTTAGCTTTAGGGGATTCATATACAATAGGGGAGTCTGTTGATTATATTAATTCCTATCCTATACAGTTAAAAAATCAATTAAATATTAATGATAGAATTATTGATTCAGTTAGAATTATTGCTAAGACTGGATGGACTACTTCCAGATTAATTGATACATTATCTAAAATTGATTTTAAAAATAAATATGACATAGTTTCATTATTAATTGGTGTGAATAATCAGTTTAGAGGTAATGATATATCAGAATATAAACATGAATTTGAAAATCTTTTAATTAGATCAATAGATTATTCCACTCATAAAAGAAATGTTTTTGTTTTATCTATTCCAGATTATGGAGTAACTCCTTTTGGAAATAATAGAAATCAAGATAAAATTTTTAAGGAAATCAACCTTTATAATGATATAAATAGAGAAATATCAAAGAAATATAATGTTATGTATTTTGATATAACAGGCATTTCAAGATTAGCTGAATTTGATACTACTTTACTTGCAGAGGATAACCTTCATCCTTCAAAGAAAATGTACAACCTTTGGGTTAAGGATATAAAAAAGCAAATAATGGATAGTTTAAAAATTAGTTATTAAACTACAATGTTTATAATTTTTTTTCTTACAATAATTACTTTTTTAATTTTTTGATCTTTTGTCCATTTCATCACAATATCATTTTTTAAAACTGAATCTTTTATTTTAGAATCTTTGGAATCAATAGAAAATTTTTGTTTTACTCTAAGTTTCCCATTTATCATAATAGGATATTCATATTCTTCATCAATTAGATAATTATTATTAATTTTTGGATAATCTGACTTTATTACACTTGAAGTCTTTCCCATCTTTTGCCATAATTCTTCACATATATGAGGAGCAAATGGTGAGCAGATTATAATTAAAGGCTCAAGAATTTCTTTTTTGTTACACTTTAATCTATTTAATTCATTAACTGTTATCATTAATTGACTTATACAAGTATTTATGGATAACCTTTCTATATCATCTTGAATCTTTTTGATTGCATTATGTAAAATTTTAAATTCTTCTTTTGTTGGCTTATCATGATTTATAAAAAACTTTTTATCATTATGAAATAGTGACCAAAATTTATTTAAAAACTTATATACACCTTCAATTCCATTTGTATTCCAGGGTTTGGATTGTTCAACTGGCCCTAAAAACATTTCGTACATTCTCAAAGTGTCGGCGCCATATTTATCAATTAATTCATCAGGACTTACAACATTGCTTTTTGATTTAGACATTTTCTCTGTGTCAAAACCACATATGTATTCTCCCTTTTCTAAAATAAATTCAGCTTTTGCCAAATCTTTCGATGATTTCAAAAATTTATCAATATTAAGTTTATCATTTTCTACTAGGCTAACATCAACATGTAATATTGTATAGTCGTATTTATTTCTCAAATTATAAGAAACATATTTATTACTGTTTTTGACTCTATAAACAAAATTAGACCTTCCTAAAATCATTCCCTGATTTACTAATTTCTTAAATGGTTCAGAAGTGTTAACATACCCCAAATCATATAAAACTTTATGCCAAAATCTAGCATATAACAAATGTAGAACAGCATGTTCAGCTCCTCCAATATATAAGTCAACTGGCATCCAATAATTTATTTTTTTCTTATCAGCAAAATGTTTATTATTTTTTGGATCTAAATATCTTAGATAATACCAGCAGGAACCAGCCCATTGAGGCATGGTATTTGTCTCTCTTCTATATTTTTTACCTTTAACTTCTACATTTGTCCAATTTTTATTTCTTGCCAACGGAGAAGATCCGTCTTCTGTTGGAAGATAACTTTTTACCTCTGGTAATTTTAATGGTAAGTCTTTCTCATCTATAGCAATTCTATCATCTTTTGAATGTAAAATAGGGATTGGCTCACCCCAATATCTTTGCCTAGTAAATATCCAATCTCTGATTTTATAGTTTATGGTTTTTTTTCCTAAACTATTTTTTTCTAATATATCACAAACTGTTTTTTTAAATTCATCATTATTTATTCCATTATACTTTCCAGAATTAATCATATTTCCATTTCCCGTGAAACATTTTTCATTAGAACCATTTTCGATTACTTGAGTTATTTTAAGATTGAATTTTTTTGCAAACTCATAGTCTCTTTCGTCATGAGCAGGAACTGCCATAATTGCTCCGGTCCCATAACTTGATAAAACATAGTCTGAAGTCCATATTGGAATTTTTTCTTCAGAAATTGGATTAATAGCATATGCTCCAGTAAAGAACCCTGTTTTATTTTTTTCATTTTCTTGTCTTTCAAGTTCACTTTTACTTGATGCTTCATATATGTAATTATCTACAATCTTTTTTTTATCTTTTGAAATAATTTTAGTTATAAGTTCATGTTCCGGTGCAAGAACTAAATATGTTGCACCAAAAATTGTATCTGGTCTTGTGGTGAAGACTTTTATTTCTTTATCATTATCTATTTTAAAAGATATTTCAGCACCTTCTGATTTACCTATCCAATTTTTTTGAGAAATTTTGATTGATTCAGGCCAATCTAAATTATCAAGGTCATTTAAAAGTCTTTCTGAGTAATTTGTTATTCTCATCACCCATTGTCTCATAGCTTTTCTAATAACTGGGAAACCTCCCCTCTCACTAAAACCTCCAATTACTTCTTCATTAGATAGAACTGTTCCTAATTCTTGACACCAATTAACGTCTATTTTATCAATGTATGCTAATCTTTTGGAGTCTATAAAAATTTGTTTTTCTTTATCATTTAAATTTTTTGGTATACTTAGGCTTTCAATTGGGCATGCTTTGTTCTTCTTATAATCAAAATAGCTATTGTATAGTTTTAAAAATATCCATTGTGTCCACTTATAATACTTACTATCACTAGTTTTTATTTCTCTGTCCCAATCAAATGATAGACCCAGTCTATCAAGCTGTTTCTTAAATCTTATAATATTATTTTCAGTTGTTTTTTTTGGATGTTGTCCAGTTTTAATAGCATATTGCTCAGCAGGCAAACCAAAAGAATCAAATCCCATTGGATGTAAAACATTAAATCCCTTTAATCTCTTATATCTTGATATTATATCAGATGCTATATATCCTAATGGATGACCGACGTGAAGTCCTGATCCTGAAGGATATGGAAACATATCCATAACATAATACTTTGGCTTTTTATTTATTTCAGATTTATTTATTTTTTCCTTAACCCAAGATTTTTGCCATTTATTTTCTATATCTGAGAAATTATATTTCATTATAAATTTTTATACAAAAATAGCATTTAATTGATTTAATTTATGGATTAATAGACCATTTCATTTTTTTCTAAAAACAAGAGAAATCGGAACTCCTTCTAATGAAAATTTTTCTCTTAGCTTATTAGATAAAAATCTTTTATATGGTTCCTTAATGTATTGAGGTAAGTTGCAAAAAAACGCAATTGTTGGAGTTTTAGTTGGTAATTGGGTTATATATTTAATTTTAATATATTTTCCTTTAGTTGTAGGAGGAGGGGTTTTTTTAATTTCAGGTAAGATTAAATTATTTAGTTTTGATGTGCTAATTTTTTGAATTCTATTTTTAAAAACCATTTGAGTAAATTCCAACACTTTATGAATTCTTTTTTTAATAATTACAGAAGTAAAAATGATTGGAATATAATTAAGAGGACTTATTTTCTTTTTTAATTCTTCTTCAAAATCTTTAGCGGTATTAGTTTCTTTTTTTAACAAATCCCACTTGTTAATCATTAAAATAATTCCTTTTTTATATTTCGCTGCCAAGCCTAGAATGTTCATGTCTTGACTTTCAAATCCTTGCTTAGCATCTATCATTATTATACATATATCACTATTTTCCATTGCTTGTAGAGACCTCATTACAGAGTAAAATTCAATGTTTTCTTTAACCTTACTTTTCTTTCTTATTCCTGCTGTATCAGTAATAATAAATTCTTTATTGAATAGATTATATTTAGTATCAATAGAATCCCTAGTGGTTCCAGAGATACTAGTTACTATATTTCTTTCTTCTCCTACTAATGCATTAATAAATGAAGATTTTCCAACATTTGGTCTTCCTATGATTGCTATTCTAGGTATTTTATTTATTTTAGAAATATTTTCTCCTTTTTCTAAATTATTAACAACTTGATCAAGTAATTCTCCAGTGCCTGATCCACTTTGAGACGATATTGGAATAATTTCAGAACTTTTAAGTCCTAACTTATAAAACTCATTTGAGTTGAGTGAATAGTTATAATTATCAGCTTTGTTTGCAACAACTATTGTTTCTTTATTTAATTCTCTTATTATTTTTGAGAAATCTATATCCATAGGGGTTAAACCTTCTTTACAATCAACCATAAACATAATCATGGATGCTTCATTTAAAGCAAGGATTACTTGATCTTTAATCTTATTTTCAAAAATATCATTTGACTTTTCTACATATCCACCAGTATCTATTATTGTAAAAGATTTACCATTCCATTCAGACACTCCATAATGACGATCCCTTGTAACCCCACTTTCATCATGGATAATAGCTTGTCTTTTTTCAACTAATCTATTAAATAAGGTAGATTTTCCAACATTTGGTCTTCCAACTATAGCTACTATATTACTCATGTTTATAAATATTAGAAAATCTTCTAGAAATTAATTAATTGATATTAAATCAATATCACTGTTTCTGATTTCATTGTTAAGATTTTTTAAATTCTTATTTTTTATAGAATCCCAGCTGTTTAACTTTTTATTAATTCTTTCTATTAGTTCATTTTTAACTTCTATCATCTGATCCGTGGGTTTGTAATTACCATTTGAAGCAACGCTAGTTAAGTGAGCTAACTTATTATTCAACCTTATTGGATAATTTAATGGATCTTGTCTGCTTTTGTTTTTAGTTTGATATAATTCATTCTCGATAACATTTATTTTATCAACTAGAGATTTTACTTTATCGACAAGCTCTTCATTATCTTTTATTTTAGATTTGAATGTTATCAATTGAGATTTTATTGATCTCATTTCTTTTATTGCTTTATGTATTTCAGTTACCTTATCTCTAATTTGAATTAAAAAATTAAACTGTGCTTGTAAATCATCTATTGATGAGTTACTTCTTTCGTCTTTTAAAATTGTGAATTCTGTTTCCTTTGTCTTTCCATTTACAGTTAATTTTGCTGAATAGTTACCAGGTACAGCTTTTGGACCTGTTAAACCAGCAGCCCACATAATTAACCCATCAAATCCTTCAGCATTTTCATGTCTCATATTCCAAATAAATGAATTAGAACCATTTTTTACTTTTAGTTTATTGGCTTTTGAGTAATTAGTAAATTTTTTAATTGAATTTTTATTTAAATCTAGAAATTCCAGTGACACTTTTAATGAGTCACTCCCTGTTTTAACTGAGTCAATGTTAAAAAATATTTCAACACCATTATGATGATTTTGACCTCCAATCGAAGAGCCTCCCCAGCCTGAATATCCCATTCTGTAACTATCAATAGGTTTGAAAATGTGAAAATCAGATTCTATTATTTCATTGTTTATTTGATGCAGTGGCGTTAAATCATCTATCATCCAAATTGATCTTCCTTGTGTTGCAGCAATCAAATTGTCATATTTTATTGTTAAATCTGTTATGGGAACGAGTGGTAGATTTATTTGAAATGGCTTCCAAGAAATACCATCATCAAATGAAATATAAACACCTGATTCGGTTCCAGCATATAAGAGATCTTTTCGTTTTGGGTCTGCTCTTAATACTCTAGTAAAATGATTATCGGGTATTCCATCGATTATTTTTTTCCAATTTTTTCCATAATTTTTTGTTTTATAAAGATAGGGTCTGTAGTCTCCAGTCTTGTAAAGTGTTCCTGCAACATAAAGTCCTCCTTTTATAAATGGATCAGGTTCAACACTATTCCACATTATATGTTTTGGAGCGATTGGAGGAGTGACATCTTCCCAGTTTTCACCACCATTCTTAGATAAGTGAATCATTCCATCATCTGAAGCAGACCATAATAAATCTTTTTCATATGGTGATTCACATGCCGCAAAAATTGTTGCATAATATTCAACAGCAGTATTGTCTTTTGTTATTGGACCACCAGAAGGTCCTAATTTTTCAGCTTCGTTCCTTGTTAAATCAGGACTTATAATATCCCATGATTGACCTTCATTTGTTGTAACATGAAAATGATTAGATGTTGTATATAATTTTTTTGGATTATGGGGTGAAAAAAATATGGGAAAGTTCCATTGAAATCTGTATTTCATATTCTCAGCTCCATGTCCCATAGGATTATTTGGCCATACATTTATTGATCTTGATTCTCCTGTTTCATGATTTAATCTAGTGAGATAGCCTCCATAACTTCCTCCATAAACAATATTGGGGTTTATTGGATCAGCAGCTAGATGGGCACTTTCTCCACCAGCAGAAAATTCCCAATTTCTCTCACTAATACTTCCTGAATTCACTCTATGAGGGACCCTTTGAGTGCTATTATCTTGTTGAGCAACCAGTAAATTATATGGAAAACTATTATCAGTTGTTATTCTATAATATTGAGCAGTTGGTTGATTCATATATGTGCTCCAATTATTTGCGCCATCATAACTTACTTGTGCACCACCATCATCAGCTACAACTATTCTATTATTATCTTCAGGAGCGATCCATAAATCATGATGGTCACCATGCGGTGTATTATAATTCTTGAAAGTCTTTCCTCCATCTTCTGATCTCCAAAACCGAACATTCATAATATACACTCTATCTAAAACTTCAGTGTCCGCATATATTCTTGTATAGTACCACGCCCTTTGTCTCAGACTTCTATCGTCATTTATTAGTTTCCATGTTATCCCACCATCAAGAGATTTATATAAACCTCCATTTTCATTTTCAATTAAAGCATATACTAGACTAGGGTTAACAGTTGAAACCGTAATCCCTATTTTCCCCCATATTCCTTTTGGCAAACCAGCATGACTAGAAATATTTTTCCAAGACTCACCTCCATCAGTAGATTTCCATAAATAAGAACCTAAACCTCCACTTTCAAGGCTATAAGGAGTTCTTCTAATATTCCAAGTTGAAGCATAAAGAACTCTTGAATTACCAGGTTCAAAAACTAAATCATTTCCACCAGATTTTTCATTTACATATAATACTTTTTTCCAACTTTTTCCTCCATCAATTGATTTATAAATACCTCTTTCTTTAGAATTTTTAAATAAATCTCCAATGACTGCAATAAACACAATATTAGAGTTTTTAGGATTAATTCTAATCCTGCCTATTTGTACTTGATCAATATTTAGGTTAAGTTTCTTCCACGTTTTTCCAGCGTCATAAGATTTCCAAAAACCACCGTAACCTGGTGATACATTTCCTCTTACAGTCTCTTCCCCGGTTCCAACATAAATAATGTTAGGATCAGATTCACTAACAGCAACAGCACCAATAGATCCTCCAAAATATCCATCAGAAATATTTTTCCATGATTGTCCTCCATTTTCTGTTTTCCACACACCTCCTCCAGTGCTACCAAAATAAAACACATTTGGTTGATTTATTACACCGCTTACACTTGACGCTCTACCTCCTCTATACGGCCCGATAGATCTCCATTGTATACTCTTTGGTATTTCAAAACTTAATGGTGAATTAGCTAATTTTTTCTTTTTATGTTTTTGACTATAGGAGCTAATGGGTAAGAATAATAAGAATAATAAGAATATGTTTGTTAGGGTTTTTAAGGATTTCATCTGTTTATTTTTTTAATAAAAATACATAATTATTTTTTTAATTTGATAATAGATAGTGTATTGTTAACTATTGAATAAATATTAAATTCTTTTTTAGATTCATAGTATAGAATAGATATTAATTGATCAGAAGATATTTTGTTTTTAGAAACTAAATTACCTTCAAAAATGTAAATCTCAAGAGATTTATTCTTTTTATCTAATATAGCAATTGCTTCATATTTGCCTCCAAAGTAATAATACTGAAAATTTAAATTTTCAGTATTAAGAAAGTCTTTTTCAAATTGTATTTCATTATTTTCTAGAATCTGAATTGATGATTGATTACGAACAATCACTTTATAATTTTTTTTTGTAGGATCTGTTAGTAAATAAAATTTAGAATTAATAGAAGGTCTATATAATTGATTGTCCTTAATTATTTCTCCATTTAAATTAACTTGAACAAGTTTTCCATTATCTAGTAAAAGAGTAATGGTAGTATTTTTTTGATTTGTTTTATTATTTATAAAAACATTATTTGTAATGTTAGAATCAAAATCTATAGGAAACCCTTTATAAGTTTTTCCTTTTCTGTTTAACACATTTAATTTCCCGTTCTTTTCTACTATTATAATGTAATCTTTTTTAGAAACTCTTATGTGAAATGGTGCTTCACTTAATTGATCATTTATTTTTAGAGGATTCCATCCTTCTAAATTTTTTCCTGTTTTATCTTTTAAGTAGATATTTCCCATTTTGTCTGCAATAACAAGTCTATAGTTTTTTGAATTATCATAATCAATAATATTAAAGTGTTTAATTTCATAGTTTGAGGGATTTTTTAAAGGATACTCGGTTAAATTGTTTCCGTTTCTATCATATGCATAAATCTCATTTTTAGTTGAGAATATAATTTGTTTTTTACTGTTTTTATAATAATCAATTTGGTAAATTTTGCTATCAATATTTGATAATATGGAATCTTTCCAAATTTTTTGAAACTCTGATGATATTTGGTAAATATTATTATGATTATCTTGAACAATCACTTCAATTGAATTGTCAATGTGACTTTTAATTAAATTAGGTTTAGTAATAATTTTATTGTCCAATATTAATTTTAAATCAGAGTTTATGTTGTAATCTGTGTAAGAATTCTTGGTTGATAATTTTGATTTTTTTAACACTAAACTTGTATAAAAATGGTTTTCAAATTTTGTTAATTGAAGAGATAAAAAACTAAAATTATTAAAGAAATCAATCAAATTTTCTTTATAATTATTATGGATTTTATCTAGAAAAAATATTAATGTTCTAGGGATGTTGATTAGTATGTTAATATTAGACTCTTTATTTAAATTGTTGATTATTTCATTATAGTATAAGGATTTTGACCACACTTCTTGTTTTTCAACCTTTCTCAAATATTCTTTAAGATTAGATATTGAATTTGAAATAACAATGTAGTTATCTATCGAGACATAGAATGTATTGATTGGATTATTTGATTGGTTGTTAAATAATTGTGATATTAACGGATTATTGCTGATCTGATTTATAGTCTTATTATTATATTTTTCAGTAAATAATTCTTTTGAATTATCATCTGATTTTTTAATTATTTTATTAAAAGCTTCAATGTTTTTTGATTTTATAATTACAAGCTCATTTTCCTCATTTTTTATATTTCTTTCTAATTTTAAAAATCCAAATTCATTGTTAAAATTTTCTAAAATCGCATCATTATTTTTATCCCTTGTTTTTTCAGAATTAAGCATAAGAATTTTCTTCCAGTTATCTGATGTATTATCTTCTTCATGTAATGATATGTGATATACCCAGATTGAATTATTAGGTATGATATTTTGAAAACTAAATCTTTCTCCACCATTTTTTTTAAAAAAAGATGTTAATTTATTATTCGAATAACTTGAAGAAAACCCATTGAACGATAGTATGTTCTGATCTAAAGAAAAATCTAAAAATGTTTCATCAAAAAATTTATTTAAACTGTTTAACTTAAACTTTTTATCATTTACAATAATTTTTAGTAGTTCTTCCAGTTTATTTGAGCTTATGTAAAGATTCCCATAATCATTTTTAATTTTCACATATTCAAATAAATTTGAGTGGTTTAATGTAAAGCTACTTTTTTTGTCATTTATTACTCTAATCACATCTTCTATCAATATAGAAGATTGACTTCCTATAAATAAATTTTGATAAAAAAGAAATGTAAAAATTTCATTATCAGATTTTATATCATAGAGTTCATAGTCGCTAAATACTCTTTTTTGAATAGAATATTTCCTATCTCTCAATTTTTGAATTAAATATTTTTTATCAAGAATTGAAATATCTATTGAAAAGATAAAATCAATATCTCTTTTTGATATAGAATGAATTGAGGTGACCAATTTGTTGTTGTCAGAGATTTTGTTTAGACCATTGTTCAATATTGTATCGATAATCTGAATTTTCTTTGATAGATTATTTATCCATAAGATGGAATCATTCACAAAAACTTTTTTTAATTCATTCCATTTATACATAGGATCGTTAATTTCATGCACAACAATTGCGGAATTTGGAATTATATCTATTGCATGAATTGATTTTTTGGAATTAAAATAGAAAGTATATAATAATAAAAACGAAAAAATTAAAACTGATAATATTAAGAGTAATGCTTTTTTCATTTTATATGATTTAATCTATTTAATATTTTAATGGTTTTGTTTAGATGTTTATTGATGTTAATTTGAGAATTGATAATTTCTATTAGAATACCTTTTTTATTAAATATATATGTCACTCTTCCTGGAAATAATCCAAAAAAACTTCTAGGCACTCCAAATAATTTTTCCACTTCTTTATTACGATCACTTAGTAAGTCATATTTAACACTGAATTTTTCTGCGAACAATGCATGAGATTTTACTGAATCTGAGCTAATACCAATAAGGTTTGCGTTATGTTTTAAAATTTTATCAATATTATCTCTAAAATTACATACCTCAGCTGTACAGCCCGGAGTATCATCTTTAGGATAGAAAAAAAGAACTAGATTTTTGCCATATAATTCTTTACTATTTACTTCTAAATTATATTGGTTTCTAAGAACAAAATCAGGTAACTTATCATCAATTTTTAAAGACATAATTAAAAAAATTAGTATTTATTAACTAAACTAATCAAAACAATTTATATTATTTTTAAACTATAAATATTAAGTCATATTAGATGAAGCAATACCACGATTTATTAAGACATATTCTTAAAAATGGTAAAAAGAAATCAGATAGAACTGGAACGGGTACAATAAGTGTTTTTGGTTATCAAATGCGTCATGATTTAGAAAATGGGTTTCCTTGTTTAACAACAAAAAAACTTCATTTAAGATCAATTATATATGAACTTCTATGGTTTTTAAGGGGAGAAAGTAATATTAAATATTTGAAGGAAAACAAGGTAAGAATTTGGGATGAATGGGCAAATAAAGATGGTAATTTAGGACCTGTATATGGTGTTCAATGGAGAAAATGGGAAGATAAAAACGGAAATTATCATGATCAAATTAAGAATTTGGTTGAAGGGATTAAAAATAATCCTTATTCAAGAAGACATATTGTTAATGCATGGAATGTTGGAGATCTTGATAAGATGGCATTGCCTCCTTGTCATGCCATGTTTCAATTTTATGTTAATGATAATAAATTATCCTGTCAATTATATCAGAGAAGTGCAGACGCTTTTTTAGGAGTTCCATTTAATATAGCATCTTATGCTTTATTAACAATGTTAATTGCTCAAGTATGTGATTTGAAATGTGGTGATTTCGTTCATACCTTTGGGGATGCTCATTTGTATTTGAATCATTTAGATCAAGCAAAACTACAATTATCTAGAAAGTTCCATGCTTTACCTTCAATGAAAATTAATAAAAATGTAAAAGATATATTTTCTTTTAAATATGAAGATTTTGAATTAATGAACTACAAATTTCATCCCCATATAAAAGCAGAAGTTTCAGTATAATTTAATACATTTGTGCTCATAAAAAATTATATACAACGTCCACTAATTAATTACGTATAATTACTTATGAAAATAAATTTATCATTTATTCTTTTTTTATATTTTCTCTCGTTTACAACGTTAGCTCAAGAGCGTAAAGTTGTCAAATTATCTTTTGAAGAATGTTTAGTGATAGCATTAGAAAATAATTTACAACTTAAACAAAGTGAATTAAATCAGAAAAATCAAAAAATAGGTCTTTTGCAATCTCAATTAAGTCAACTTCCTTCAATAAATTTATCAGGAAACTATGGTAATAATTGGGGTAGATCTGTAGATCCAACTACAAATCAATTTACCACAACGGAATCTTATTATACAGGCATTAGTGGATTTACACAATTTCAGTTGTTTAATGGTTTTCAAAAAAGAAATACAATTAAAAAATCAAAAAATGATTTAGAAAAAAGCACTTATGATTTAGAAAAGGCAAAAAATGATGTAAGACTAAATGTGGTTAATTTATTTTTAAATGTATTATTTAGTTTGGAGCAAGTGTCTAATGCTTTAAATCAACTAGAGTCAACCAAAGAACAATTAACTAGAATAATAAAACTTGTTGATGCAGGATCTTTGCCAATAACAAATAAATTAAACTTGGAAGCTCAGTTTGCAAGTGACGAATTAGCGTTAGTTCAACAGGAAAATAATTATAAGCTTTCTATTCTTCGTCTTAAACAAATTATGTTAATAGATTCTAGTGAAGAAATTGAAATAATTAAACCAGAAATTGACATTAATCCAAATGTGTTTATTGGATCCAATCCCTTAGATATTTATAATACTTCTTTGGGAATATTACCTGAAGTTAAAAGTTTGGAGCTAAGTATGAAAAGTTCTGATTATGATTTGAAAATTTCAAGAAGCGGAAGATATCCTAGCATCAATATCAATTCTAGTTTAAGCACAAATTATTCAAGTTTTGCAGATAGGCAAAGAGATTTTTATAATGGATTTGAATCAAAAACTATTCCAATAGGTTTTTTGACTAATGATCCATCACAGACCGTTTCTACTTTAACATCAGTACCAGTAGTGACAGGATCAGATGATAATTTTACTATTACAGAACAATGGAAAGATTATTTAAGCAAACAATTAACCATCTCTCTCTCTATACCATTATTTAATGGGTTTCAGGTATCATCCAACATTCAAAGATCCAAAGTCAATAAAAGATTGACTGAATTAAATGTTTTAGAATCAAAAAACCAGTTAAGACAGAGCATAGAAACTGCTTATAATGATGCTTTAGCAGCTTCTAAAACTTTTATTGCTTCTAAAAAGCAAGTAGAAGCACTTGAAGAATCTTTTAGGGTCGTAAAAACACAATATAACCTAGGTGTTGTTAACTTTACAGATTATCAAGTGTCAAATAATAATTTAGTGAGGGCAAAAAGCGATATGCTCAGATCTAAATATGATTATATTGTTAAATTAAAAATATTAGATTTTTATCAGGGAAAACCTTTAATTTTTTAAAAATGAAAAAAAATACATTACTTACTATTCTCATATTATTGATACTGGGTGTTATTGCATTTGCTATAATAGGCAAATCAAAAGGATGGATTGGAGGTGTTAAACCGATTGAAGTTGAATTTTCAGATGTCAATCGTGGAAAAATAATTGAATTGGTTACAGCTTCTGGTGCTATTCAGCCTGAAGTAGAAGTAAATATAAGTCCAGAAGTTCCTGGAGAAATAATTAAATTAACTATTATGGAAGGAGATTCTGTAAGTGAAGGAGATTTATTAGTTCAAATTAGACCAGATAACTACATTAATGCATTAGAAAGAGCTCGAGCAACATATAATCAACAATTGGCTAATTATTCAAGTGCGAAATCTAATCTTGCAAGATCTGAAGCACAATACTTAAAATCGGAACTAGAATATAATAGACAAAAAAAATTGTATGAGCAAAAAGTAATATCTGATTCAGATTATGAAGTTGCTCAAACTAATTATAAAATTTCAGTTCAGGATTTAGAATCTAGTAAACAGAATGTTAAGGCTAGTCAATATATTGTAAAAAGTGCATCTGCATCAGTTGATGATGCGGAAGAAAATCTTAGGAAAACAAGTATTCTAGCTCCAATGACGGGTACGGTTTCAAAGTTAAGTGTTGAACTTGGGGAGAGAGTAGTAGGAACATCTCAAATGGCTGGTACTGAATTGTTAAGAGTTGCAGATTTAAATAAGATGGAGGTAAAAGTAGATGTAAATGAAAATGATATTGTCAGAGTTAGTTTAGGAGATGATGTAGTAATAGATGTTGATTCTTACACTAATTTGGAAATGAAATTTAAAGGAATTGTTACAGAAATTGCTAGCACTGCAAATCCCAAAGCTTCTGCAGATGCTGTAACTGAGTTTGAAGTTAAAATTAGGATATTAAATGAGTCATTCCTTGATTTGCAAGAAGATGGTATCATCACCCCTTTTAAACCGGGCATGACAGCAAGTGTTGAAATAATTACTCAAGTTAAAGATGATATTTTGATTGTTCCTATTTCTTCAGTTACCACAAAAAATGAAAAAGATTCTCTTGGGAAAGAAATTATTCAACAAATCATTTATGTAAATGCTGATAAAAAAGCAAAAGTAAAAGAAATCAAAACAGGCATAAGTGATTTTGAAAATATAGAAATTTTATCAGGCTTAAGTGAGGGTGATGAAATTATAAGTGGACCATATATAGCTATCTCAAAACAATTAAAGGATAATGCTAAAATTATTGAAAAAGAAAAGCCAAAAAAGGATCGTGATGGGTCTAAGAAAGAATCATCCGATGAAGAAAAATCAGGTGTTTCTGTAGAAGTAGAAGTTAATTAAAAAATAAGTGTAAATATTTTGGATTTATTTAAAAAACTTTTAGAAAATAAGGGTCACTTAGGTGTTCATTCAGATACGGATGACAATTATTATATGTTTCCAAAATTAGAAGGAGATATAGCTCCATGGATGAAATTTAAAGGAAAAAAAGTTTTAAACTGGAGTCTAAATAATTATTTAGGTTTAGCTAATCACCCTGAAGTTAGAAAAGTTGACCATGAAGCATCAAAGAAGTGGGGACTTGGCTATCCTATGGGTGCAAGAATGATGTCTGGTAATACAGTATATCATGAAGAATTAGAAAAAAACCTATCTTCTTTTGTAAGTAAAGAAGATGCAATTCTCCTTAATTATGGATATCAAGGTGTCTTATCAATTATCGATTCTTTAGTTGACAGAAAAGATGTGATCGTCTATGATGCAGATTGTCATGCATGCATAATTGATGGTTTAAGGCTTCATATAGGCAAAAGGTTTGTGTATTCTCATAATGATGTTGAGAATTTAAGTAAACAGCTAAAAAGAGCAGAGAATATTGTATCTGATTCTGGTGGTGGTATATTAGTGATAACAGAAGGAGTATTTGGAATGTTAGGCAACATGGGTAAACTTGCTGAAATTGTTAAATTAAAAAAACGTTATAATTTTCGATTATTTGTAGATGATGCTCATGGTTTTGGTACTATGGGACCTTCAGGTGCTGGAGTAGGAGAGGAACAAAATGTTCAAGATAAGATAGATC
>CAZYIL010000013.1:0-20124 GCA_964646945.1 uncultured Marinoscillum sp.
TTCTTTTAATTCAACCACTCAAGTTTGAGGGAGGAACAGGCTCTCCAATAAATTCAATTGCAATTTTTTAAAATTTAATCTTTATCAATAAAGATATGATTCCTCTTTTAAATCCTCAACTAATTATTGTAAATTATATATGTGGATTTTAATGTTACAGGATTACTTGTTTGTATAATGCTTGTTGTTTGGCAAATGATTAGGTGGAAAAAGATTAAGCTTAAAAAATGGCAAAATTTGACTTTGTCAACAATTATGATAGCGTTAACAGGGTGGTTAGTCTATCTAACTTTTTTCAAATAACTGTCAAAATTATTATATTTAATTTCCATGAAGAAGTTAATCTTATTTTTATTTTTTATTCCGCTTATTGCTTGTCAACAAACATCTAAATTAACTAATGAAGAGGTGATGGAAACCTTTGAATCTTTTTTTGAAGTATTAGATAATGATTTAAACAATTTTGAATCAATAGTAACAGATGATTTTTACATTTTTGAAAATAGTAGAAGATATTCTACAGAAGAGTTTGTTGAATTTGTAAGAGGAATTGACATCATTGATTCAAAAAGAGATTTTAAAAATATTAATATATATACCGATTATAATTCTGCTCACATCACTCTAACTCATCTAGGTGAATTTAAAGTTAATACACCTAATGGAAAGGTAAAAATGCATTTTGAATGGCTTGAAAGCGCATATTTAGTCAAAGAAAATAAATCATTAAAATTTAAGTTTTATTTTTCTGAAGCTATCACGGAAACAATGGTTGAAATTGAATAAAAATTGGTTTCTAAAATTAAATAGATGATTAGTTGGTTGGTCCTGGGAAAAACATATTTGTCTTTTTTTTATATTTTTTATAAGCAGGACGCTTTTTTAATGAATAATATTCAGAAGGAATTGCCCCTGAGTAATAAACCAATGTTTTATACATAAGCATAGATAAATAGAATAGCGCAATCAAAAGACCTATCCATATTATGTTTCTTTCAGCTATTTGGAAATAGAACAATGATGGCAAAGAAGATAAAATAAGTGAATTCCATACCATCCATTCTGCAAAGTAATTAGGATGGCGACTATATCTCCATAATCCAACATTACAAACTTGTTTTTTTCTGTTTTCTAAGAAAGCTTTTTTAGAAAATTTTTGTTTTTGAATATCTGAACAATGTTCCATTCCAAAAAATATTACCCAAAATAAATATCCTAAAATTTCTAAAAAAGATAGAGATTCTTGAGGATTAAATGCTTGTAAAATAGCTGGAAACGATAAAAAGGTTACATTAGCAAAACATTGTAACATTATTTCATATTGAAGAGAAATATCAATATTTGTATACCCTGCTTTCTTCCATCGCTTTCTTTGATATTGATATCGAGATAATTCAGTATCCAGGTGTCCTTTTTTAAGTAATATTAAGGATCCTACACCCATTCTTAAACCAGCAAATAAATACATTAACCCAATGATGTATTTTCTTAACCAATAACCTTCTCCTAATACCAAAACCAAAACACCAATTAAAACAAGCCCCCAAGGCCAACCAATATCAACATAAGACATTCGTTTGGTGAAGTAAGCTGGGATACAGACTACTGAAATAAAAAGTAGAATTTGTAACAATGCATTCAAAGAAACAAACCAACTAAATGTATTGCTTAAATAAAGAATAATAAAGCAAATTAAAAAAAAAATATAGCCAAAAATTCTTTGAATTACTTTTTGAAAAAAAGTGTTCATATTTTCCATTCAATTGATATTTCTATGATACCTTTTTCTTTATAACCAATTTATGATAATATATCAGTTTGAAAAAATGTTTTCTAATTTCAAATCTGAACTAGGTTTAACATTGCTCATGGTTGGACCATATGATTTACCATCTTTCAAGATATTATAAAAATCATTTACATCAATATTAAATAATTCTTTAAATGCTGTCTTCCAATTATTATCGTCAGCATTTTTTTCCCAAAAATCTTTATAAACCATTTTAAAAGCTTTCTCTTCAGAGATACTTTGTTTTTGTAATTCTTTTACAAGAGCTAATACCATAAATACAGATGAAGCATAGTTTTGATCTTTAGGACCATTTGAATCATAACTTTCATATATTTCAGGGGTAGAGTTAACTGCGGCATCTATATTTGATTGATCATTTGTAAAATAATCAAAAGAATAATATTGTTGAATATATAAAGATTCGAAGGATGCTGCAGTGCCTTCAGCCATCCATTTTAATTCAAGCCCATCAGGCTTGAAAAAATTTTCAGATAACCCTATCTGATAGGCATGAAAAACCTCGTGGGGAATAACAGAATATCTATGCATATGTGAAGGATTACCAAATTCCATTTCTGGAATCTCTAATACCATATATCTTTCTTTATTATTCCCACAAATACAAGCTCCAGTAGTATTTCCTATTTGTTTTTTATAAGGTGTGCCAGCATCACTTTTCCATGCGTAAATGTCTAATTCATAAAGATAACTATTAGGTTTAACGGGAATATGCTTATCTAAATTAACCATGATTTTTTTAAACTCGTCTATCCAATCCTGTGGCAAACTACTATGTAAATTATAATTGAAGGTAAACTTATCAGGGACAGGGCCATCATCTTTATTACAAGAAACAAAGAGTAAAAGAAATAAAAAGTAAAAGAAATGTTTTTTTATTTTCAATGGATTTAAAGTTAAAAATTGAATTGTTTTAAATATAAATAAAATACATATATCTTATAAAATCAAATAACAATTATTTTTTGGAGATTTTTAGAATCTGGTCATGCATTTTCAAAACTTGAGGCAACAATAATAATTCACCATCATTATTAATTACTTTATCACAATATTTAGAAGCTTTACTGTCTTCTATTTGATTATTAATGATTTTGATTATATCAGATTTATTTCTATCTGGGTCTCTTTCCATAATCCTTTTAATTCGAACAGTCTTATCGGCTAAGACATAAACGTTAAAATTCAATTCTTGATACCCCCCCGTATCGATCAATAGAGCAGATTCTTTAACTAGATAATCTTTATTATCATTTTTTTTAACCCAAGAAAGAAAATCTTCTTTAACAAAAGGATGAACTAAATTATTCATCTTTAGTAACTTAATACTACTATTAAAAACTGATTGAGATAAGAAATTATTATTTAATTTATTCCCAGAATAAGATTTGCTTCCAAAATGATTTATTATTTCCTTTTTTAATATTTTATTATTAATCATAATGTCCTTTGCTCTATCATCTGAAGAATAAACAGGAATTCCGAGATTATTCAATATTTTGCAAACTAAAGATTTTCCAGCCCCCATGCCCCCTGTTATGCCAACCAAGAAAGGATTAGTAATCCCCATAATTGTTTAATTATAAAGATTGCTCATTTCATATGAAATAGAATTTTTATCTACTTGAATTTTTGTTCCTCTGTCGATCTCTAAAAGAATCACGTTTTTATCTATAGACATTATTTTACCATGTATTCCTCCAACTGTAACAATTTTATTGCCCTTTTTAAGATTTTCTAAGAAATTTTTTTGTTTAGTTTCTTTAACCTGTCCAGGTCTTATTATAAAAAAATAAAATACAGCTAAAATAGCTAGAGGGAAAAAAAGCTGAGCTAACCCAAACCCTTGTCCAGCTTGAAGTAATAACATATAAATTTATTTTGCTGAAACTACTTGAGCCTTAATTAATAATTTTTTAACCTTTGTCTCTGTATTAGCAGTTATGGTCACAACCTTATTTTGTATTCCAGGTTTATTGCTAGAATCAAACTGAACTTGTATTTCCCCATTGCCTCCTACAGGAATTGGTTCTTTTGGCCATGCAGGAACTGTACATCCACATGCCGCTGTAGCTTTAGAAATTATTAAAGGAGCATCTCCAACATTCTTAAACCTGAAAGTATGTCCTACAATTGCGCCGTCTTTAATTTCTCCAAAATCATATTCTTCTTCAGTAAATTTAAATTTTGGAAACGATCCAACAGAAACAGCACTAACTCCTCCTTGTTTTAAAGAAGCAACTTCAGTCTCCAGCTTAGCCACCCTCATCTCCAAATCCTTTACATTAGTAGAACAACCAACTATTAAAATAGTCAGCAATAAATAAAACGTTTTAGTGATATTATTAATCATATATTTAAATGCATTCATTTTTTCTTAATTTTAGTGAGTATACCATCAACATCTTTTAACAACTTTTCTGCTTTATCTTTAGCATCATTAACTACCTTTTTTTCATCTGTTCTAGCTTTTGAACGTTTAACTTCTTTTTCATCTAAAACATCATCGAGGATTTCTTGGATTCTTAGCTTATACTTATTAAGCCTATACGTTAATCTATCACGTGTATTATTTCCTCTATCAGGAGCAAATAATACTCCAAAAATACTTCCTAAAACTAGTCCTATAACAAAAGAAATTATCGAATTTGATGAATTTTTACCCATATTTTAAATTTATTTGTTGTCAATTAAACCTTTTCCGGTTTTTTGTATTTTATCTTTATTTGTTTTTAATAAAACATCTAACACCCCATTAATAAAATTTTTACTTTTTGGAGTACTATATTTTTTTGCAATATCAATATATTCATTGATGGTAACCTTTACTGGAATATTTTGAAAATTTAAAAATTCACAAATTCCCATTTTTAAAAGAATTCTATCAATGTCAGAAATCCTTTCTATATCCCAATTTTTACTATTTTCACTAATCAATCCGTCAAAATATTTACCGCCATCCAATACACCATAGTACAAATTTTTCACAAAATTTTTATCATCAGATAAGTCATCAGATAATTCTGCGAAGACAAATTTATCTAATTTTATTGAATTTAAAATATCATAGGTCTTCTTTATCATTGATTTTATAATTAATTTATCTTCCATCCAAAACAAATCTTTATCTAAAAAATACTTATCAAGTTCATCTAACTTAAAAAGAAACTTGAAATATATATGCTTTAAAAAAGCCAGATCTTCCTCTTTTGTCGTACTAATTTTATTCTGATAATTTATAGCTTCACTATCTTTCAATAGAAGTTTAAATGAATCTTTTATAATGTTATCTGTACAGTTATTAATTTCAATATTATAATTAAGATAAGTTTTTTGAAGGGTTTTCTTTTTAATTAAACTTTCAATAATCTTGTTTTGAGAGAGATTATATCTCGACTTAATTTTTTTTACAATCAAATTTTTAGATATACTTTTTTCTCTAATATTTAAATAATAAAATTTAAAAGGAAAGGAAAACATTTCTAAATACAAAGGAAAAATTAAATCTATAGATTTTTCTAAATCTGAAAAAACATCATTAGAATAATTGCTAAAATTTGAAATATGATTACAAGTTTTTTCATAAGAATATAAAAACTGCAGAACTCTTACTCTCAAAACTCTTCTGTTAATCATCACTATAAATTTAAAGAACGATAATAACTGTAAATTTAAAGACTTTTTTTCTTTAAATTAATTCTATCTAACGCAATTTTCATTGCAGCCTCATTAGTGGAAATATTATTTCTTTCTGAAAGACTTAAAACTTCTGTTACCTTGGAATAAATCCCTTCGGTCATTTTAAAAACTTTTTCCTTATTTAAATCTTGAATTTGTTCATGATAAACGCTTATTATTCCTCCTGCATTTATCAAAAAATCAGGCACATAGGTTATTCCTTTAGCTTTCAGTTCTTTATCATGTGTTTTATCATCTTCCAGCTGATTATTAGCCGCACCAGCAATTATTTTACAATTCAACTGATTAATGCTATTTGTGTTAATTACGGACCCTAAAGCACAAGGCGAAAAAACATCTATATCCAAAGAAAAAAGTTCATTGTTGTTAAAAATTTTTAATTTTTTGGTTTTAGATAGAGATTTTAGAATAGAATCATTAATATCTGATACATATATCTCTGCTTTTTCTCTGATTAAAAAATCAACAAGCTTTTCTCCAACTTTTCCAATACCTTGAATTGCTATTTTCTTTCCTTCTAAAGAGTCTGATCCATAAACAAATTTAGCCGCCGCTTTCATACCCAAATAAATTCCATATGCTGTAGGGGCAGATGAGTCACCAAGACCTCCTTGCTTTATAGGCATCCCAACAACATAAGGTGTTATTTCCTTCATCCAGATCATGTCTTGAGCAGAAATATTAACATCCTGAGCAGTCCAGTAAATGCCATTTAGATTATTTACAAAAGAGGCATATTTTTTTATAAAACTTTCATTTTTTAATTTAACATCACCAATAATTACAGCTTTACCTCCTCCAGCATTCAATCCTGCTAAAGAAGATTTTAAAGTCATAGCTCTAGAAAGTCTCAAAACATCTTTAAGAGCTGCTTCCTCAGATACATAATTCCACATTCTAGCGCCACCAATTGCAGGGCCAAGAGTTGTATCATGAATTCCAATTATAGCTTTTAAACCAAGTTCTTTGTTACTACAATAATGTAATTGTTCATGATTGGTATTAGAAATTTTATCAAACAAATTAATCCCATTTTCCATATTCATAATATTACAAATTATTATTTAAAATAATATTCTTTTTCAGCCTTAGGAATCATACTATATTGCATATTATTTAAAGATAAAAAATTTGAACCATCTTTCATATTTAGATAAGTATCTGATTAAGTACAAAGGTTACTATATTCTTGGAATTGTTTTTATAAGTTTTGCCACTTTTTTTGCGATACTTCCAGCTGTTGTTATAAGAGAATCTTTTAATATTTTAGAAAATAGTTATAAGACATATCAATTATTAATGGGCCTTGATTCTCAAAATAATTCATATGAATTATTAACACACAATGTGTTAATCGCTGCACTATTGATAATTATTGCAGCATTAATCCGAGGATTATTTCTTTTTCTGATGCGCCAAACTATAATAGTTGCTTCAAGAAATATAGAATATGATTTAAAAAACGAAATATATTACCACTATCAAACTTTACCTATTGAATTCTACAAAAAAAATAATACAGGTGATTTAATGAATAGAATATCTGAAGACGTTAGTAGAGTAAGAATGTATGTTGGTCCTGCACTAATGTATGGTGTTAATACTGGAATTTTATTTCTGTTCATTATTCCATTTATGTTTTATGTAAACTCAGAATTAACTTTTTATTCATTAATTCCTCTCCCAATTCTTGCATATAGTATCTATTACATACAAAATATTATAAATCGAAAATCAGAACAAATTCAAAAATCCCTCTCTGATTTATCCACTTATGTACAAGAAACATTTTCGGGTATTAGAATCATTAAATCGTTTGCTAGAGAAAATATTTTTTCAAAAAAATTTGATTATGAAAGTAATAAATACAAAAACAAAGCACTAGAGCTTCAATTTGTAATGGCTTTATTTTTCCCAATCATTATGACTTTAATTGGGTTAAGTATCATTATCACCCTTTACAAAGGTTCTGTAGAAGTTTTTGAAGGCAATATATCAATAGGTAATATTGCTGAATTTCTAATATATCTTGCTCTATTAACGTGGCCTGTAACTTCTTTGGGATGGATAACAAGCATTATTCAAAGGGCTGCTGCTTCTCAAAAAAGGATAAATGAATTTTTAAATCAAAAATCCAATATCATAAGTATAAAAAATAAAAAAATTAATCTCCAAGGAAAAATTGAATTTAAAAATGTTTCTTATCTATATAATGAATCAAAGCTTCAAGCCTTAAGCAACATTAGTTTTAAAATAGATAAAAGTGAATCATTAGGTATAATTGGACTTACTGGATCAGGTAAAAGCACTCTTGCAAATCTCATATCTAGAATGATGAATGTTTCTGAAGGAAAAATATTAATAGATGATATAAATATTAAAGATATTAATATTCAATGCTTAAGAGATCAAATTGGATCTGTTCCTCAAGATGTATTTTTATTTTCAGATACTATATCAAATAATATTAATTTTGGATCTAAAAATTACAATTTTGATTTAATATATAATGCAGCTGAAAATGCAAACTTAATAAGTCAAATAAATAATTTTCCAAAACAATTTGAAACTAAAATAGGAGAAAGAGGCGTTACATTATCAGGTGGACAGAAGCAACGAATTTCTATTGCAAGAGCAATAATAAATAATCCAAAAATATTAATTTTCGATGATTGTTTATCATCAGTAGATTCAAAGACTGAAAAAATAATTTTAAAAAACTTACAAAAAATTATGAAAAATAAAACTTCAATTATAATATCTCATAGGATATCATCTATTCTGTTTGCAAAAAAAATTATTGTGCTAGACAATGGAGAAATTGTCGAAAGAGGCAATCATGAATCTTTGTTAAAACAAAAAGGGAAATATTATAAAATCTTTCAGAAGCAGATTGAAAAAAAAGTTAAAATAAATTAATAATTTAGTTGTAAAATAAAACAATATGATTCAATATATAGTTAGAAAATATCAACATTCTGTTAATTTATATTACTCAAAACTTAACAAAAATACAAGTGGAAGATTTCCTGACTTTTTAATACTCGGCACTCAAAAAGGAGGCACTACATCTTTATATAATTATTTAAAAAATCATTCAAAAATTTGCGTTGGATCTAGAAGAGAAATACATTTTTTTGATAGGAATTATGAAAAAGGAATCAATTGGTATAAAAATAATTTTTTAAACGACAATAAAGATTTACTTACTTTTGAATGCACCCCTGATTATCTTCATCATCCACATAGTGCAAACAGAATTAAACTTATCACACCAAACTCAAAACTTATAATTTTATTAAGAAACCCAATTGAAAGAGCTATTTCAAATTACAAACACAATATGTCTTTAGGAAAATATAATAATTACCAATCCATTGAAGAAATAATAGATAAAGAAAAAAAACACATTAAAGAAGAAAAAAATATAATGAAATTTAATAATAATTATTACAGTAGAAAATTTAAATATCTCTCTCTATTAGATAGAGGTATTTATCATAAACAATTAGCAAGATATTTTAATGAATTTGATAAAAGTCAAATTCATATATTATTTTCAGAAAATTTTTTTTTAAATACTAGAGAAGAAATTAACAAAATTTTTAAATTTTTAAATCTCAAATGTGAAGAAGTTCCTTGCTCTAAGATATATAATCAAAGTAAAATAAATTATAAAATCAAAAAATCAACAAAAATTAAATTAGAAAAATATTTTTCAGAGCACAATGAAAAACTATATAAAATGTTAAATTCAAAATTTAAATGGTAAAATTTTCAAATTGCATTGCTAAAAGCTTTGAATAATATTTATTATTTATTTCTAACTGATTGTGGTTACCTCTTTCGACAATTTCTCCATTTTCTACAACTAAAATTTCACCTGCTTGTTTTATAGTAGATAACCTATGAGCAACTACTATAGAAGTTCGGTTTTTCAAAATTTTAGCAATTGATTTTTGAATGATTTCTTCTGTTTCACTATCTACTGAAGACGTAGCTTCATCGAGAAGAATTATCTTTGGATCAAATAGCAGAATTCTTATGCATGATATTAATTGTCTTTGTCCAACAGAAAGCCTTGCCCCTCTTTCCATAACATTATAATCTAATCTCCCAGGTAATTTTTCTATAAATTTTTCAGCTTTTACAGAATATATTACTTCCCAAATTTTTTTGTCTGATATTGTATTGTTACCTAATATTAAGTTATTACGAATTGTATCTGAAAATAAAAATACATCTTGAGGAACATATCCAATTAATTTATGTAGAGCCTTCATATTATAATCTTTAAGATTATGATTATCTAAATAAATTGTTCCTTTATTATACTCATAAAATCTATTAATTAAGTTGATAATAGATGTCTTACCAGATCCAGTACTGCCAACAATAGCTAAAGTTTTTCCAGGATTCAGATGAAAGTTTATATTTTTCAAAACGTAATCATCTTTTGAATATGAAAACCATATATTTTTAAATTCTAATTTTCCTTTTATATCAATTTTAGGATCTACTTTATCATGATTAATGATCTTATCATTAGTATCTAACAATTTAAAAATTCTTATAGAGCTGACAACCCCCATTTGTAAAACATTAAATCTATCAGCAATCATTCGAATAGGTCGAAAAAACATCTGAAGATACATGATGAAAGCTATCAACACCCCCAAAGTAATTTCTTCTTGAATTAATTGATCAGCTCCATACCAAATCATCAATCCCATGCCAACAGCAGTAAAAAATTCCATTGCAGGAAAATATAAAGAATAATATAATACTGCTTTTAAATTTTCATCAAGGTGATTTCGATTAATATTTTTAAAATTGTCATACTCTCTTGATTCGCTTGCGAACAATTGAATAATATTCATTCCAACAATATGTTCTTGAACATATGCGTTTAAATTAGCAACTGCTGTCCTTACATTATTGAATGATACTTTTACTTTTTCTTTAAAAATATAGGTAACTAATAATAGAATAGGTAAAGTAGATAGTGTAACTAGTGTTAATTTCCAATTAATAAAAAACATAATGATTAATATTCCAACAAGTTGTAACAAGTCTCCAATAATTGAAGCTAATCCTTGACCAAAAACTTCAGCAATTGTTTCAATATCTGATATGTTTCTTGTGATAATTTTCCCAATAGGAGTATTATCAAAAAATTTTAGTTTTAAACTTTGAATATGATTAAACAATCTTATTCTTAAATCTTTTACAACATTTTGTCCAATCCATCCAGATAAATAAGTATGATAATATTGTGCTACACCCTGAAATATCAACAAGATAAAAAGAAGAATTATCATATTTATCATTCCTTGATAATCATTAAATGCAACATGATTATCTATAGTCAATTGTACAATATACGGACGAATAGGCATAAGTATAGAAAGGCTAAGTGTACAAAACACCAAGAAATAAAATTGCTTTATATAAGGTCTACAATAATTAAATAATCTTTTAATGACTTTATAATCAATAAAGTTGCCACTGACAGAATTCTTCTTCATAACATTATGAATTTATTTGTAATCCATAGGATATAAAATTTCATTTAAATATAGCCCGCCTGGAAATATTGAATTGCCAGCATTTTGTCTATTCTTACTTAAAATTATTTTTTCAAAATCATCTATATTAATTTTTTCTTCGTTTAAATTTAACATAGTCCCAATCATAGCTCTCACCATACCTCTTAAAAACCTGTCTGCAATAATTTCAAAAACTAAAATTTCATCATTAATGGTCCATTTAGCATTTTTTATATTGCATTTATAATTTGTTACATCTGATTTTGCTTTACAAAAACTCTTAAAATTAGTTTTGGACATAATTAATTTAGATGCTTTATTTAAATTCTCGATATTTATTTTCTTTCCATAATAATATGAAAATCCAGACAAAAAAGGATTTTTTTTTAAATGAATTTTATAAATATATTTTCTTTCAATCGCATCGTAACGAGCATGTAAATTTTTTGGAACAGACATACATCTATTTGCAGAAATGTCTAAGGGCAATATGGAATTCAATTTGTAAAGAAAATTTGAATTATCAAGTCTATCAGTGTGATCAAAATGTGCCACTTGATTGATAGCATGTACACCAGTATCTGTTCTTCCAGCACCAAATGTTTTAACATCAACTCCAAACAATGAAGATAAACAATTATTTAATTCAGTTTGAATTGAATGAGCATTTTTTTGTATTTGCCATCCATGATAATTTGTGCCAAGATAAGAGATATATAAAAAGTATCTCATAAAATAAATTTAGGATTGTAAATTACCATTAATTACTTTTGAAGTTCAACAATTGTAATATACATGATACAAAGAATACAATCAATTTTTTTATTGTTGGTAACAATCAGTCTATTCTCTACTTATTTTTTTCCCTTGTGTGAAAAAATAGTATATGGAACAAAAAATAATAAGGAATACATCAAAGAAAGGGAGACATTATATACATACGAATTAGTGTATCAACAATATTTTGATGAAAATAGTCCATCTGCAATCCTATACCCAAGACCCTATATAATTATTTTAATATTATTGGGAGGTATATTAGCTGTTTATTCTATTTTGCAATATAAAAATAGACTTACTCAAATAAAAATTGGAGCAATTAATTCAATTTTAATGTCTTTAACTATAGGAATCATCTTGTATGAATTATTTTATAATGAACAAATAATAAAAGATTCATTTGATATCAATATTTTATTTTCATTTTATTTAATCTTTGTCGCATTAATATTTAACTCTATGGCAAACAGATTTATTAAAAAAGATGAACTATTGGTAAATGAATCTGATAGAATTAGATAATATTAAATTGGATACTATAATATTTTCATAACAAATTAGTTATAAATCAAATTTATGTTAATAAAGTGTTTAAAAATTGGTTTCATGATAGGGTTAATTATTGTTGGATACATTTTTATTGTAATTGTTGCTAATAGTTCTATATGAAAAATAATATATTATAATGACACACTGTCATAATATTTTCAATTGGAACAATTTTTGATTATAAATTAGAAAAAATATAATTATGAAAGAAAAAGGTAACATTTCAATCAATACTGAAAATATCTTTCCTATCATTAAAAAATTTCTGTATTCTGATCAAGATATTTTTTTAAGGGAACTTGTTTCTAATTCAGTAGATGCAACTCAAAAGTTAAAAAGGGTGTCTTCTTTAGGAGAATATAAAGAAGAAATAAAAAATGAGACAATCAATATCATTCTAGACAAAAAAAAGAAAACTATTACAATTTCAGACAATGGAATTGGAATGACAGGAGAAGAAATAAATAAATATATCAATCAAATAGCGTTTTCTGGAGCTACTGAATTTTTAGAAAAATACAAAAATAAAGGAGACGAAAAACAAATAATTGGTCATTTTGGTCTAGGTTTTTATTCTGCATTTATGGTAGCTGATAAAGTTGAAATTAACTCGAAATCTTATCTTAAAAATGCTAAAGCAGCTCATTGGAATTGCGATGGAAACACGGAGTATGAAATTAAAAATTGTACTAAAAAAAATGTAGGAACAGATGTCATATTGTATTTAACAAAAGAATCAAAAGAATTTTTAAATGAATCAAAAATTCAAGAAATTCTTGATAAATATTGCAAATTTTTACCTATTGAAATCAAGTTTGGAGAAAAAGACAAATCAACAGAAGATGGAAAAGATAAGGATGGTAATCCCAAATATAAAACCATAAAAGTTGATAATATAATTAATAATACTAATCCAATATGGACTCAAAAGCCCAACAATTTAAAAAAAGAAAATTATTTGTCTTTTTACAAAGAATTATATCCATTTTCAGAAGATCCTCTTTTTTGGATACATCTTAATGTAGATTTCCCATTCAATTTAACAGGTATTTTGTTTTTTCCAAAAATCAAAAATGATTTTGAATTGCAAAAAAATAAAATCCAACTATACTCAAGACAAGTGTTTATAACAGACGAAGTTAAAGATGTTGTTCCTGAATTTTTGATGTTATTACATGGTGTTATAGATTCACCTGATATTCCTTTAAATGTCTCTAGGAGTTATCTCCAATCAGACTCTAATGTTAAAAAAATCAATACATATATAACAAAAAAAGTTGCAGATAAATTAAGTGAGCTTTATAAAGAAGACAAAAAAGAATATGAATTAAAATGGAATGATATAGCAATTTTTGTTAAATATGGGATGATATCAGAAGAAAAATTTTATGAAAAAGCAATTGATTTTGCCCTATTAGAAAGTTTAAATGGAAAATTTAGAACAATTCCAGAATATCAAAAATTTATCAAAAAAACTCAAACAGATAAAAATAAAAATTCCATTATTCTTTATACATCTGACCCGGGTTCACAAGATGCATATATAGAAAATGCTAAAAAGAAAAATTATGATGTTGTTGTTCTTAACGGAACAATTGATAGCCATTTTATTAATCATCTAGAACAAAAATTAGAAAAAGTTCAGTTAAAAAGAATAGATTCTGATGTAATAGATAAATTGATAGATAAAGATGAAAAAAAAGAATCTGTCATTACAGTAAAAGAAGAAAAAGAGATAAAAGAATTATTTGAAAAAATTGTTGATGATAAAAATTCAAATGTAACTATTGAAGCTTTAAATATTGATGATTCTCCAGTAATAGTAACTCATCCAGAATTTATTAGGAGGATGAAAGATATGGCTAAATCTAGTGGTTCAAATCCTTTTATGATGGGAGGATCTCCAGAGATGATAACTGTTTCAATTAATGGTAATCATAAATTAATTCAGAAAATACTTAAAGCAAAAAACAAAAAAACTAAAGAGAAAGTGGCATCTCAAGCATATGATTTATCATTATTATCTCAAAATATGCTTTCTGGATCAAAAATGACTGAATTTATAAAAAGAAGTATCGAAATTATTTCCAAATAAAAATTTGGGAGATCATTAATCAATATTTATAATATTTTTACGTTAAATTATTTGCTATGCAAATTAGAAATATAAGCATATTATTTTGTTTAATCTTCTTTCCTAATATAACTAAAAGTCAAGATGTAAATTCAAATATTTTTAATATAAATCTAGATTCTATTTCATCAAAAAATTTATTAGCATCTTTCAAAAAAGATTCAACAGTTATCCCAGAAAAAAAGAAAAAGAAAAACTTTTATTTTGGTAAAAAAACAAAAAAAGGATTTACAAAATCAAAAACTGGAGGTAAGATGCGATATGAAAATTTTAATTACATAAAAGTTCCAGAAAAAGTTGATGTGTATGTTAGAGATGTTTATTGGTTCAATAAAAAAAAGAAAAAAATTGTTAAAACAAAAAGATCAAATAAAGAAAACTTTATGTTACATGGTCCATATGTTGAAAAAATTGAAGAAAATATAATTGAAGAAGGTACATTTTTTAATGGACTAAAACATGGAAGATGGATAAAACTAAGTAGATCAGATATTCTCCAAGATAAAGAAGAATATCATTTAGGGTGGCCAAAATATTCAAAAAAATCTTTCTGGGATTATTCTAATAAAGAGTTAAAAGAAATAATACCCATACAATATGGAGAAAAAGACGGTTACTATTATGCCTTTCATAAAAATGGAAATTTAGCAGTAAGAGGAGAATATTTATTTGATAAAAAAGTGGGGATTTGGACTGAATATTATACATATAATGGAAGAAAGAAAAGGGAAGTAAACTTTTCTAAAGAACCTTTCAACAAAAATTATAAACCTATAATTACAAAAGAATGGAGTATAAATGGTAAATTGATTTACGATCGCACTGCTTTTTTAAAAAAGATAAATTAATTTGAATTCAATAATTAACAAAAAAGTAAAATTAATTAGTCTAGGGCATATTGACTATCAGAAAGCATGGAAAACACAAGAAGAAATTTTCCAAAAAACAATTAATATAAAAATTGAAAATAGAAAGAAAGGAACAAATCAGGCAACTGAAAACTATATAATAACATGCTCACATCCACATGTTTATACTCTTGGGAAAAGTGGGAATGAAAAAAATTTATTGATTGATAAAAAAATAATAAAAGATAAAAAACTAGAATATTTTAAAATTAATAGAGGTGGAGATATTACTTATCATGGGCCAGGTCAGCTAGTTATCTATCCTATTTTGGATTTAGAAAATTTTTTTACAGATATTCATCTTTATCTTAGAAAATTAGAGGAAGCAATAATTAAAACACTTAAATTATATGAAATAAAAGCTGCGAGAATTGAAAAATTAACAGGTGTTTGGGTAGATGATAAAAACAAAAATTCTAAAAAAATCTGTGCAATGGGAGTAAAATGTAGTAGATGGGTCACCATGCATGGTTTAGCTTTGAATGTATCTACAGATTTAAGTTATTTTAACAATATTATTCCATGTGGTATCAATGACAAAACCGTTACATCAATTGAAAATGAATTAAATAAAAAAGTAAGCATGAAAGAAACAGAAAAATTAATAATTAAAAATTTAGCTGAAGTGTTTGAATGTACACTAGATAAAAATTAAGTTTTGAGAAAAGAAAAAAGAAGAAGAAAAAATAATAATACATTATTTGAAGGGGTCGTAGATCATGTAAACAAGAGATATTGTTTTATAGAATCTGAAAAACTTAAAAATGATATCAAAGTTTATAGTAAGAATATGAATGGAGCAATCCACAGAGATCATGTTTTATTTATAATCTCTAAAAATCATAATTATAATAATGAAGGTAGAATAATAAAGATAGTAGAAAGAACACGAAATTCATTTGTAGGGAAAATTCAAGACTCGGGAGATTTTGCTTTTTTTGTGCCAGATCATAAAAATATTTTTACTGATTTCTTTATCAAAAAAAACACAACTAAAAAATATAAAGAAAATTTAAAGGTAATTGCAAAAGTCACCAACTGGAGAGCTAAAGGAAAACCAGAAGCAGTTATAATAAAAAATTTGGGGGAATCAGGGAGTAATGAGACAGAAATAAATTCTATAATGTATGAATATGGTCTAGAAAAAAATTTTCCTAATGATGTAATGTTAGAAGTTGATAATTTAAAAAGCAAAATAGATAAAAATGAAATTGATAAAAGAAAAGATATTAGAAATTATGAAACATTTACGATTGATCCTGCTGACGCAAAAGACTTTGATGACGCATTATCAATAAAAGATAATAACAATGGATTTTACAATATAGGAATACATATAGCAGATGTTAGTCATTTTTTCTCTGAAAAAACCATGATAAATAAAGAAGCAGAAAAAAGGGCTACTTCAGTATACTTAGTGGATAGAACCATTCCAATGCTCCCAGATAAATTATCAAATTACTTATGTTCATTAAGACCAAAAACCGATAGATTAACTTTTTCCGTTATGTTTGATATCGATTTAAATGCCAAAATAAAAAACGTATGGATTGGTAAAACAATTATTCATTCAGAACAAAGATTTACGTACGAAGAAGCTCAAAAAATAATTGAAAATGGTAAGAGTAAATTCGCAAATGGAATAAAAATATTAAACTCTATTGCAAAGAAAATTAGAAAAAATAGATTTGAGGAAGGATCATTTAATTTTAAAACTAAAGAAATGAAATTTCTCCTTGATGAGAATAAAAAACCTATTAAAGTTTACCGAAAATTACAGAAAGATTCTCATAAAATGATTGAAGAATATATGCTTTTAGCAAATAAAATTGTTGCTAATAAAGTTCAAAAAATAAAGAAAATTAAAGATCCTTTTGTATATAGAATACATGAAAAGCCCAAATTAGAAAAATTAGTCGAATTAAAAAATTATATTGAACAATTCGGATATAATATTAACACTGATGAAACAAGTCTATCTAATTCTCTAAATAATCTTATGAAAAAAATAAAAGGAAAACCTGAAGAAAATTCAATAGAAAAATTCACTATAAGATCTATGTCTAAAGCAAAATACTCAACAACAAAAAAGCAGCATTTTGGTCTTTCTTTTAAAAATTATACTCATTTTACATCACCTATTAGAAGGTTTCCAGATATCATGGTTCATAGACTTTTGAATAATTATTTAGATGGAAATTATTCTGGAAATGATAGATACTTTGAACTTCTTTGTAAACATTCTACTAAAATGGAAATTAACGCTGCAAAAGCAGAAAGAGAATCTATTAAATTTAAACAGGTGGAATACATGAACAATTTTATTAATCAAGACTTTGAAGGAATAATATCCGGAATAACTGAATGGGGGATTTTTGTAGAATTAATTGAAACACAATGTGAAGGTCTGATCAAATTATCATCTCTAGATGATTATTATGAATTTGATTATAAAAATGTTCAAATTGTAGGGAAAAAATCTAAAAATAAATTTGAGCTTGGACAAAAAATAAAAGTAAAAGTAATAGAAACTAACTTAAATAAAAGGACTATAGATTTAGAGTTATTATGAAAAATAATTTTCAAGAATATCATGAAAAAATTAATGAAGAATTAAAAAAAATTCCTTTAAAGCAAACACCCAAGGAACTTTATGATCCAATAAAATATATGCTTAAAATGAGAAGTAAAAGAGTAAGGCCTATTTTGGCAATATTAGCTTATAAGTTAACTAATCAGGATTGGAAAAAAATTGTTAAATCATGCATAGCCTTAGAATTATTTCACAATTTTACTCTTATTCATGATGATATAATGGATAAAGCAAATTTAAGAAGGGGAAACAAAACTATACATGAAAAATGGAACAAAAACATTGGAATACTATCAGGAGATTTATTAATGATTTTTGCAAATGATCTATTGAGCAAAATCCCCGAAAACTTATTGCCAACAATCTTAAAAAGATTTAATGAAATTGCTAAAAAAGTTTGTGAAGGGCAACAGTATGATCTGAATTATCAAAAAAAAAATCTGATTAATGAAAAAAAATATATAGAAATGATTAGGCTTAAAACAGCCACTCTTTTAGGATTTAGTCTTGAATTAGGAGGACATCTGTCAAATATGAATAATTATAATATAAAAAAATTATATGAAATTGGAGAGCTATTTGGAATAGGATTTCAATTAAGTGATGATTATTTAGATGTTTATGGGGGGAAATTTTTTGGAAAAAAAATTGGTGGTGATATTATAGAAAACAAAAAAACCTATCTATCAATTAAAGCTTATGAAATTGGATCTGATAAAGACAAAAAAAACTTAGAGTTTTGGAAAGTCAATTCAAATTCCCCAGACGAAAAAATAACAAAAATCACTGAAATATTTAACTTATTAAATATAAAAGAATTAACTGAAAAAAAGATAAATCAATTTTTTAGTGATGCTTTTAAAAAACTCGATGATATAACACTAGATTTATCAAAAAAATATGAATTAAAAAAATATTTAGAATTATTATTAGATAGAAAGATATAATTAATCTTCTTTAGAAGATAAGGAAACATCACTAGTCACTGAAACATAAGATCTGTTTTTTCTGCCTCTTTTAAATTGAACAAATCCATTAGTCAAAGCAAATAAAGTATGATCTTTTCCCATTCCAACATTATTGCCAGGATGGTGTACTGTTCCTCTTTGCCTAACAATAATATTGCCAGCAATTATTTTTTGACCACCATAAATTTTTATTCCAAGTCTCTTACTTTCGGACTCTCTCCCGTTTTTTGAACTACCTGCTCCTTTTTTGTGTGCCATTCTATTTTATGCTTTTAATTAAAACTTTAGATAGTGATTGTCTATGTCCATTTTTGGTCTTGTATCCTTTTCTTCTTTTTTTTTTAAAAACAATTTTTTTATCATCCTTAAGATGTTCGAGAATTTCACCAACAACTTTTGATCCAGATATTATAGGTTTTCCTAAACTTATTTTACCTTTATTTTCAATAAATAATACGTTTTTAAAATCAATTTTTTTACCTACTTTTTCATTTATTTTATCTGTATAAATAAACTTATCCTGTTCAACTTTATATTGCTTTCCGGAAATTTCAACTATTGCATACATACAAAAAAACTACTTATTTAAAATCGGATGCAAATTTAAAAGAATAAAACTATTAATCAAATTTGTATGCCAAGAATAAAAAAAAATAAAAAAAAATTATAAAAGCTTATAAATTTGTTTGGATTTTTTAATCTTTTTTTTCAATATTGTAAAGCCTTGATTAAGATAAGTTTTTTTGATGAGTTTTAGTCTTTGTCGCTTCCAAACATAACGTATATATAAACCACCTTGGCTAACTTAAAATTAGTCATGATTTTCATTGTGACAGAGTTACAATTTTGTGATTTTGTCTCAAATTTTTTTGAGCTATGAGCAATAAAGAAGAACCAATACTAATAGAAAACAAAGATAAATTTGTATTATTTCCAATAGAACACGATGATATATGGAAATTTTATAAACAAGCAGAAGCCAGTTTTTGGACTGCAGAAGAAATTGATTTGGGTCAAGATTTAAAAGATTGGGAAAATCTTAATGATGGAGAAAGACATTTTATAACTCACGTATTAGCTTTTTTTGCTGCCAGTGATGGGATTGTTAATGAAAATCTTGCTGAACATTTTGTT
>CAZYIL010000014.1:0-9683 GCA_964646945.1 uncultured Marinoscillum sp.
CAAATCAAATTGTAATTAAAAAAAAATAAAATGAGATGAATTATATATTACTCTAAATAAATTTGTCTAAAATAATACTAAATTTTGAAAATCTTTAGATCATTAGTTTTACTGGTAGTTTTAATTAGCTCTGTTTATTTACTTAATACATCTATTTTTAATATGCCAGCTATAGGAAAATTTCTCAATCCCTATTCCGGATTTTGGCAAAACGGTTTAGTAAATCAATTTGATGAAATCAAACTGCCCAGATTAAAAGAAAAAGTAACTCTTCAAATTGACAGTTTACTTATCCCACATATTTACGCAAAAAATGATGAAGATCTATATTACTTACAAGGATATATGCATGCTTTTCATAGGTTGTGGCAAATGGAATTTCAAATTATGTCAACATCAGGAAGACTTTCAGAAATAATAGGAAATAAAGCACTTTCAAGAGATAGATCTTCAAGAAGAAAAGGACTTGTTTATGCTGCTAAAAATACACTTCAACTTTCTCATAAAGATCCAAATACACTAAAACTTATCAATTCATATACAAATGGAATTAATGATTTTATTTTATCATTAGATGATCATAATATACCTATAGAGTATAAAATATTAGGATATAAACCAGAAAAATGGACTGTCTTAAAATCATTTTTGCTTATGGAGCAAATGTCCGATATGCTTTCAAGGCGAAATCAAGATATTGAAGATACATATCTGCTAGAAATACTGGGGAAAGAAGAGTATAATTTTTTATTTCCAGAAATACATGATGCTGTTGATCCAATAATACCTAGAGATATCCAATTTGATTTTCAACCAAAAAATATAACCAGAGAGAGAGATACTATTTATCCTAAAATATCTATTAATTCTACATTAGAAAAATCAAACCCAAATAATGGAAGTAACAATTTTGCAATATCTGGAAAAAGAACAAAAAATGAATACCCGCTTTTAGCCAGCCAACCTGACCTATCGTTGAACCTACCTTCAATTTGGTATGCAATACATCTTCATTCCCCCAATGTAAACACCATGGGAGTTAGTCTTCCTGGAGCACCTGGTGTAATCATAGGTTTTAATGATTCAATAGCTTGGGGTGAAACAAATGCAACTAGAGATGTCGTAGACTTCTATAAAATAAAATTCAAAGATAAAAGTAGAAAAGAATACCTTTTTGATGGGAAATGGCTAAAGACTGAGAAAATTGTAGAAAAATTTAGAATTAAAGGATCTAAACCATTTTACGATACAATAATTTTTACTCATCATGGACCAGTATCATATGATAGAAATTTTTTGGGTGGAGGAAGTAAAGTTAATTTAGCAATGAGATGGGTTGCACACGATGCATCTATTGAATATAAAACTTTCTTTGAGCTAAATAGAGCAAAAAATATTAAAGAAATAAAAGAAGCTCTATCTCATTTTGATGGACCAGCACAAAATTTTGCTTATGCAACAAGTTCTGGTGACATAGGGCTTACGATAGCCGGAAAATTCCCGATGAAATGGGAAGAACAAGGGAAATTTCTTTTAGATGGAAGCAACAGAAATCATGAATGGTCAGGTTTTGTACCTTATGATCATGCGCTATCAGTATTAAATCCTTCTAGAAATTATGTGAGTTCAGCCAATCAACATCCATCTGATAAAACATATCCTTACTATACATATAGTCATAATTATGAATATTATAGAGGTAGAAGACTTAATGAAAGATTGGAAACAATTTTAAACGCATCAATCGAGGATGTAAAAAAAATTCAACATGATAATTTTAATTATATAGCCTACGAAATCCTTCCATTATTTTTAGAAAAAATTGATACAATAAATTTAGATAAGACAGGAAAATTATACATTGAAAAATTAAAAAGTTGGGATTTTTTTTCAAATCCTGAAAATATTGAAACTTCAATTTTTCAAACTTGGTACCATTTTTTTAAAGCTAATCTATGGGATGAATTTGATACATTAAAGTTTAGTTATAGAAAACCTAATGATTACCATACCTACTATTTAACAAAAAATTATTCTGAATTAAACTATTATGATATCATATCAACTGAAAAAAAAGAAAGTCTTATAGATTTGATCAACTTAACATTTGAAATGACGAATGATTCTATTAATAATTGGATAAAATTAAATTCAGAAGATATTTCATGGAAGAACTATAAAAACACTACTATAAGACATATTTTAGGAATTGAAGGTTTTAGTGTTTCTGGAGTAAATATTGGAGGTTATAAACATATATTAAATGCTGCAAGTAAATCACATGGACCTTCATGGCGAATGATAGTAGAATTGGACCCAAATGGAACAAAAGCATGGGGTATTTATCCAGGAGGACAAAGCGGAAACCCTGGTAATCCTAACTATACATCCATGGTGAATAGCTGGGCTTCAATGGAATATAAAAATTTAATTTTCAATAATTCTCCTGAAAAAAATGAAAAGAATATGTTATTTAACAAAACTTATAACAGATGAACTTTATTTTAAGAATATTACTTCTTTATATATTCTCTTATTATTTCGGATTTTCTAATGTATGGTGGATTATTATTATTTATCCAATTATAATTGGTTATGTATTCGTTGATAATTTAATTAGCCACTTTATTAGTGGTTTTCTAGGCATTTCCCTAGCATGGCTTTCATTAATCTTACAATTAGACACTGAAACTGCATCGATCTTATCTATTATGATCTCAAAGATTTTATCATTAGATAACAATATATTGCTTATTATTATTGCAAGTATAATCGGGGGATTGCTTGGAGGAATAGGATCTATGTTTGGACAATCAATTCGTAAAATTTATTATAAAGAAAAAAATCAAGATCCTTACTCTGAATAAATAGATTTTATAAAGTCTAAAATTATTTTGTCTCTTGGATTGATAGATGAAGCTAAAACTTTTTTTAATTTTCCATCATAATCAATTAGATATTTATAAAAATTCCATTTTGGGGATTTATCATTCCATCCATTTAATTCAGATGAAGAAAGCCATTGATAAACTGGATGAACGTCATTCCCCCTTACTTCAATCTTTTCAAACATTTGAAACGTAATTCCATAATTTAGTTTACAAAACTCTACAATTTCAGTATTTGATCCTGGTTCCTGTCTAGCAAAATTATTTGAAGGGAACCCTAGTATGACTAATTTATCTTTATAATTATCATGCAGCCATTGCAAATCTTCGTATTGAGGAGTATAACCACATTTTGAAGCAACGTTTACAATTAAAACTTTTTTTCCTTTGTAAACAGAAAAATCAATTCTTTTTCCTTCAATATCATTTGCATTCAAATCGTAAAATGATTTTGAACTATTAAAATTAGAGTTGTTTCCTTCTGATACTTCATTGATACTATTAAAAACGTTACTGTATATAGCCATGGAAATAAAAGAAATAAAACATAATACGGAAATTAAGATTAAATAGCTTTTCATAACCTACATTTTTTGAGTCATTTTTATTCCCAACATATCCATTGAACTATATATAATTCTATGAACCATATTTGATAACGTAGCTCTAAATACTTTAGTTTCATTTTTCTTATCATTAAAAATTGAAACTTCCTGATAAAATCTATTATATACTTTTGATAAATCATATACATAAGTAGCAAGTATTGAAGGGGAATATTCTTTAGATGCCATCATGACTTTTTCAGGAAAAATACTTATTGCATATATAATTTTCTTCTCAAATTCATTAATATTATTTAATTCAAATGGTATAGTAAAATTGATATTGATTTTAAGTTGTTTGGCCCTACTTAAAATTGATGTAATCCTTGCGTAAGTGTACTGAACAAAAGGACCAGTACTGCCTTGAAAATCAATTGATTCTTCAGGATTAAATAACATATTTTTTTTTGGATCTGTTTTTAATAAAAAAAATTTAATTGCCGACAAAGCAACGGTATTATATAAAATATTTAATTCTTGTTTATTAAAATCTTCAATTTTTCCCAATTCTTTTGTTCTTGATTCTGACATATCAATCATCTCTTCAAGTAAAGAATCTGCATCAACCACTTTTCCTTCTCTAGATTTCATTTTCCCTGAAGGTAAATCAATCATTCCATAAGAAAGATGAAAACACTCTTTAGCCCAACTAAAACCAAGAACTTCCAGGATCTTGAATAGCACTTTAAAATGATATTCCTGTTCATTTCCTACAGTATAAATTTGGCTTTCAATTTTTGGAAAATCCTTAAATCTTAAAATTGCTGTCCCAATATCTTGAGTAATATAAACCGACGTCCCATCTTTGCGAACCAATAATTTTTTATCAAATCCTTTTTTGGCTAAATCTATCCATATAGAACCATCTGATTTTTTATAAAAAATATTACTTTTTAAACCTTTTATTACCTCCTTTTTTCCATGAATATAAGTATCAGATTCATAATAAATTTTATCGAAGCTAACTCCTAAATTATCATAAGTTCTAGAAAAACCATCATAAACCCATTCATTCATCATTTTCCATAATTTTAATGTTTCTGAATCTTTATTTTCCCACTTTATTAAAAGTTCTTGAGCTTCTTTGAAAATTGAAGAATTTTTTTCTGCTTCTTCCATTGTTAATCCTTTTTTGAGTAATGTTTCAACTTCACATTTAAATTTTTTCTGAAACAAAACATAATATTTACCAACCAGATGATCTCCCTTTAACCCAGATGATTTTGGTGTTTCTCCATTTCCAAATTTTTTCCAAGCAATCATTGATTTACAAATATGAATACCTCTATCGTTAATAATTTGAACTTTATGTACTTTATACCCTGAAGCTTCCAATATTTTTGAAACTGAATAACCTAAAAATATATTTCTTAAATGACCTAAATGAAGTGGTTTGTTAGTATTAGGAGAAGAAAACTCTATCATCACTTCCTTATTGTTACTTTTATTATATCCCCAATTTTCCTCTGAATAAATGTTATGAAAAAAGCTAACCCATGATTCTTTATTTATATCTATATTAAGAAATCCTTTTACTACATTAAATTCCTCAATAAATGTGGTGTTTTTTATTAAATAATTACCAATATTTTTTCCAATATCATCAGGTTTTTTTTTTAAAATTTTAGCAAACTGAAATAAAACAACAGTAAAATATCCTTTAAATTCATTGGGGGTGGATTGGACTTGAATATTTTCTCTGTTAACATCATAATTATATAAAATTTTAAATGCTGAAGAGATATTTGATCTTATTTTATTATCTATATTCATATCAAAAAAAATACTGAAAAAGTATTAGAATTTAACTCTTTTTAAAATAGTTATATTTTGGTTGTTCAAATTTATTAATAAATTGATTTAAAATACGATATAAAATGAATCAAAATGTAGTAATAATACCTACTTATAATGAAAAGGAAAATATAGAAATCACTTTTTCAAAAATCATTCATCTTAAAACTAAATTTGATATTGTTGTAGTAGATGATAATTCACCTGATAAAACAGGACAGATTGTTCAAAATTTTATACAAAATAACAAACATCAATTAAACATTCATCTTATAGAAAGAAAAGAAAAAAAAGGATTAGGATCAGCTTATATTGAAGGATTTAGATATGCAATATCAAAAAAATATTCATATATTTTCCAACTAGATGCAGATGGATCTCATAACCCAAATGATCTTGAAATATTGCAGAAAGAATTATCTTCTAAAAAATCAGATGTCGTAATTGGATCTAGATATATTAAAGGAATAACAGTTGTGAATTGGCCAATAGGAAGAGTATTGATTTCGTACTTCGCAAATAAATATGTTAATCTAATCACTGGAATTAATGTGAAAGACACCACAGGAGGGTTTAATGGATATACCTATAGAACATTGAAAAATATTTTAGATTATCAAATATTTTTTGAAGGTTATGCATTTCAAATTCAAATGAAATTCATCGCATGGAAATTAAAACTTAAAATATGTGAAATACCAATTATATTTAAAGATAGGGTAAGAGGTAAGTCAAAAATGTCATTTTCTATTTTTGGTGAGGCAATTTTTGGAATAATAAAAATGAAAATAAAAAGTTTTTTTACAAACTATAGGACTAACTAAATTTAATTGAATCTAAGATTTTAATTTTATTAATTATTATTATAGGAAGAAACATTGCCATAAAAATTATTAAAAAGATTAATGAATTCAACTGAAAAAAACTTGTGAAATCCCAGCTAATTGGAACATATTCCATGTAATAACTAGATTTATCTAATTGAAATAGCTTGTATTTTTCCTGAAGAAAACCTAAAGAAATACTAATTATATTTCCAAAAAACATTCCTAAAAGGATTAATTTAAATCCGTTAAATAAAAAGATATTTTTAATTTGATTATTTTTCAATCCTAAAGCTTTTAAAACTCCAATCATTCTTATCCTCTCCATAATTAAAATAAGTAAAATAGACACCATATTAAACGAAGCAACAAATAGAATCAAGGAGAAAAATATTAAAATGTTCTTGTCCAAAAGCTGTAACCATTCAAAAATTTGAATATATTTAGCATCTGTTTTTTCAAGATATTCATCAAAAGAACTCTTATTTTCAAGACTAGAATAATATATATCAACTTTGTCAGAATTATCTATAAAAATTTCAACTCCAGAAACTAAGCTATCATTCCAATTATAAATTTTTTGCAATAAAAGTAAATCACCAAAAATAAAATTGTTGTCAAATTCTTCCATTCCAGTCTCAAAAACACCTTTTAATTCTAATTTTCTATATATAGGAGGATTATTTGCAAAATAAAGAAATACATTATCTCCTACTTTGGCATCTAAAGTTCTTTTGAGTTTGGAACTAATAATAATTTGGTTAGAATAATTTTCATTTTTATTGAATTCAATCCAGCTACCTTCAATTAATTTATCTTTAAATGAATTAAAATAAAAATTTTGATTTATCCCTTTAAACAAAACTCCTTCTATATCTTCTGAATTGGACTTTAGTAAAACTGGTGATAAAATATAAGGTTGTGCATGTTTAACATAAGTTATTTTATCTAGAACAGGGTTGAGGCCTTCATAAAGATTGATAGGATTATCTTTATAACTTAATCCACCTGAATACTTAGAAAGATTATAATGACCAGAAAATGAATAAACATTATTTTTTATTTCATTTTTAAAACCAATTAGTATTAAGAAAGATAATAGAATGATTGAAACACCAAGTGCTATTCCCACAATCGCTATTTTATTAATAAGCGTGGAAAAACTAGATGAAGTATTATACCATATTCTACTTGAAATAAATCGAACAAAATTCATATTATTAATAAATTAATTAAACCTTAATTTAGATAAAGGAATTGAAAAATTTATAATTTTGGCGTGATTAAAGATTTTTGTCTTTCAAAATTGTATCATAATGAAAAACATTATTTTTCTACTTATTATTTTATTCTCCTGTAATAAAAAAGAATCTAATATTACAGATTTTCTCATAGAATATCCTGAAATAGGAAAAATTATTCCTCATGTTGAAATTAACACTTTAGGAAAAGAAATAGTAGACGAACCAAAAATTTCTTCTACAATGATTATCAAAAAAGATGGTCAAGTTCTATATGATGGAAATATCGGAATAGAAATTAGAGGTTCTACTTCTCAATTTTTTTCAAAAAAATCTTATGGTTTTGAAACTTGGGATACCAATAATGAAGACATGGATTATCCATTATTAGGTTTTCCAGAAGAAGAAGATTGGATTTTTTATGGACCATTTAGTGATAAAACATTGATTAGAAATAAATTAATTTATGATTTATCTAATCAAATTGGAAGGTATGCTAGTAAAACTAAATTTTGTGAATTAACAATAAATAATGACTATATGGGTATATATGTTTTTATGGAAAAATTAAAAAGAGATAAACATAGAATAAATATAAAAAAACTTGAAAATAGTGATTTAGATTCTATCAATATAACAGGAGGTTATATAATCAAGATTGATAAAAGTGATGATGAGAATGGAGAACAAGTCTATAACGATAATAATGCATTTAAATCAAAATATGGGTTTACATCATCAAAATCAATTTGGTTTAATTATGAATATCCAAAAATTGAAGACATTCATCCTGATCAAAAAATCTATATTCAATCTTACTTAAACAATTTCGAAGACATACTTTATGGAACAGAATTCAAAGATTCTACAAATGGATATCATAAATTTATTGATATAGAAAGTTTTATTGATTTTTTTATTTTAAATGAGTTGTCCAATAATGTAGATGGCTACAGATTAAGTACTTACTTACATAAAGAAAGAGAAGGTAAACTGAAAATTGGACCGATTTGGGATTTTAACCTTTCTTTTGGCAATGCTAACTATTGTAATGGAGGAAGATTTGATTCATGGTCTTATAAGTTCAATGAAGAGTGTCCTGATGATTTTTGGTTAGTCCCTTTTTGGTGGGATAGATTTCTTGAGGATGAGCTTTTTGTGAAAAAATTAAAAGACAGGTGGAATGATCTTAGAAATAATGTACTTTCAGATGGAAACATATTACAACTAATTCAAAATTATGTAGCAATACTGAAAAATGAATCAGGTGCAGTATATAGAAACTATACAAAATGGATAGTGCTTGGAGTATATATATGGCCAAATAATTATGTAGGGAATAGCTTTGAAGCTGAAATAGAATATTTAAAAAAATGGATTATAGATAGAAACAAATGGTTAGATAAATCGATTAATGAATTGTAATTAGTATGTCAATCCATGTCCAAATGAATATAATGGATTTTTTGAATCATACGGAACATCTTCCATTTGATTTTCTACAGCTTTCTGAGATAAAGGTAACTCAAATGGTAATTTGCCCTCAGGGTTAAATTTACCAAAAATTATGTCTATGATTGCTTGGTCAGATGATCCAAACTCAACCAGTAATGAACGTGATTTATCATTAATATCTGTTAGTATAGCAGGTCTTTCAAGATTTACAACTACTATAGAAGGTTTTTTGTTTATTAATGAAAAAATTTCTTTATTTTCCTCTGCGCTATAATACAACCTTCCTTGTCTAAAAAAATTCTCTAAAAAAAATTTATTTCTTTTTTCATAAGGGGTTTTTATGCGTTTAATAATTATTTCAGCTTTATTTACATCTTCAACCAATTCTCCAAAATCCGCAAACAATTTATGATTGATAAACCCTTCTACATAAAGTTTTTTTTCTTTTTTTAAAGGCAATATATTATCATTTTTTAAAAGCACAATAGATTTCCTTTGAGCTTCTAAAGCTTTTTCAATAATATCTTTATTTCTGCTTATCGATAAAGCTTTTGTCTCATCTACAAAAGGATTTTCAAAAAGACCTAGTCTAAACTTATCTTTTAATATTCTTCTCACAGAAGTGTTAATTCTTTTTTCAGTTATTTTACCTCTATTAACAAGTTCTATAATCAAATCAGGAATAGATTCTCCCCCAAATTGATCACATCCAGCATCTAAAACTTTTTTAACTTTCTCAAGATCTGTTAAATTTTCAACTCCCCATGCTCTTGGCGCACCCAATCCTGAATTTGTAATAATATTCCAATCCGTACACACAACTCCATCGAACCCTAAAGAATCTCTAAGTAAATCAGTTATTATAGCTTTATTAAA
>CAZYIL010000014.1:9711-19797 GCA_964646945.1 uncultured Marinoscillum sp.
CACTAGTTTGATTAATAGGAATTCCATAATAGGGCATAATTTGGGCTGTTTTTGCTTTAAAAGCACCATCTGTAAAAGGTATTAGATGATAAAAGAAATTATTTCCAGGATAAACCTGATCCTTACCATATGGGAAATGTGGGTCTTCACCATCTTTTTGTGGTCCACCTCCAGAAAAATGTTTTGTCATACATGCAACACTATTTTTATTAATTTCATCACCTTGAAATCCTAAAACATAAGACCTAATCATCTGAGCAGATAAATTTGCATCTTCACCAAACGTTCCATTAATCCTCCCCCATCTTGGTTCCGTAGCAAGATCAGCCATTGGATGCAAAGCAAGTCTTATACCTACAGATAAGTATTCTTTTCTAGCAATATCAGCAAATTCTTTAACCAAAACAGTGTCCCTTGTAGCAGCAAGCCCTAATGAACTAGGCCATTTAGAAAAAGACGGTGTAAAGACTGATGCGCCTATATTTTGCTCATGACCATGTCTTGGATCGGAAGCAATTGTTATCGGTATCCCCAATCTGGTCCTCTCAGCTATTTTTTGAATATTATTATTGTATTTTGCAAGAATATCTGATGAATAAGAATTAACAATATTAAAATTATTCATATGTTTTAAAATAATCTGTTCCGAATTTGAGGGAAAAATAAAAGAAAATACAAACGATATTGGATCAGTAGATAAAATTGGATATTCTAATAGATTACCTTCTCCAGTCATTCCTATAATATTAATAAACATAGTACCTGCTTTTTCTTCTAAAGTCATCTGAGATAATAGATTGTCTAATCTAGATTCAATAGGTTGCCTATAATCCTCATAGGGATCTAATTTGCCATTTTTGTTTAAATCTCTAAATTTTATTCCATCAATAAATAAGTCTTTAGCCTTAGGAAATAATAAAGCTAAGTTAGAATTAGATTGACTTATCCTCTTAAAAAAAAATATTCCAAATGCTATTGTAAGTAACACAACCAATCCAGTGATTGTAAAAACAAAAATTCTTATTATTTTTTTTTACAAATAATTCTTTTTTTAAATGATTCTATGAATTTAATAAACAAAATTGATATGTTTAAAGAACAAAACTATTTAAACCCCAAAACAAAATGAAGGCTATATTATTTACAAGATTTATTTTTTGTGCTTTATTATTAAATCAACAAGTATTTTCACAAAAATTATATTCTAAAAAACAAATTGAAAGTTTAAAAAATCAAGTTGTCAAAACAGTAGATTCGAATCGTAAAAACACTCAAATAATGGTTGATAAAATTTTTAGTTTTTCAGAGCTAGGATTTCAAGAAATAGAAACTTCAAAATATTTAACAAATATTTTAGAAAAAAATGAATTTAAAATTGATTATGGTATTTCAGGAATACCAACAGCTTGGTTTGCAAGATGGAGTAATGGTGAAGGTCCAATAATCGCACTAGGAAGTGATGTTGATTGTATTCCAAAAGCATCACAATTTCCTGGAGTTGCTTATCACAAACCTATGATTGAGGGGGCTCCTGGACATGGGGAAGGACACAATTCCGGAGTTCCTGTCATAATAACAGCTGCAATAGCAGTCAAAGAGGTTATGGAAAAAGAAAAAATTACGGGTACTCTAATAGTATGGCCTGGAATAGCTGAAGAATTAGTTGCTTCAAAAGCATGGTATACAAGAGATGGATTCTTTGATGATGTAGACATATCTATATTCACTCATGTTAGCAGTAATTTAAATGTCTCTTGGGGTCAATCAACAGGTACTGGGCTTATATCTGTTGAATATACATTTGATGGTGAAGCAGCACATTCTGCAGGAGCACCTTGGAGAGGGAGAAGTGCTTTAGATGCAGCAGAACTAATGAATATTGGATGGAATTATAAAAGAGAGCATCTCCATCCTTTAAAAAGATCTCATTCTATTTTTACTGACGCAGGAGATCAACCAAATGTTGTTCCTTCAAAGTCATCAATTTGGTTCTATTTAAGAGATATTACATATGACGGAATAATGGATATGTACAATGATGCAAATAAAATAGCAGAAGCGGCCGCAATGATGACAGATACTCAAGTAACAAAAAAGATTTTAGGAACAGCCTGGCCAAGACACTTCAATAAAATAATTGCTGAGACCATGTACGAAAATATAAAAAAAGTAGGATTACCTACATGGTCAGACAACGATCAAGCTTTAGCAAAAGCGGTTCAAAAAGAAGTGAACTCACATAATCAAAATGGATTAAACATTAAATTAAATGGTATTGGAATACCTCCAAAATATTCTATAAGCGGGGGTTCAGATGATATTGGAGATATATCATGGAAAGTTCCAACTGTTACATTAAGATTTCCTTCTAATATACCAGGACTTCAAGGTCATCATTGGAGCAATGCAATAGCAATGGCTACACCAATAGCACACAAAGGTGCGAATGCAGGAGCAAAAGTTGTTGCGATGACCATTTTAGACTTCTTAAACGATCAAAGTTTAATTGATCAAGCATGGGATTATTTCAAAAATGTTCAATCTAAAGAAACAACATATAAGCCCATGATCTCAAAAAATGATTCTGCTCCTATTTACTTAAATAAAGGAATCATGAATAAATACAGAAAAGATTTAGAAAAGTTTTATTATGATGAGAATAAATATGAATCTTATCTAAAGCAATTAAATATTGATTATCCAACATTAAAGGATAAGAATGATTAGGGTTATTATTTTTATTTTTTTTTTTAATGTAGAATTATTTTGTGTACAATCAGAAAATAAAATTATTGTTGGAGCCGAGAGAATAAATAAATATAAAAATTTAATTTCTGATAAATCAATTGCTCTGTTGGTAAATCATACATCCATGTTGAAGAACACTCATCTAATAGATACTCTATCCAATTTAAAATTTAATATTCAAAAAATATTTAGTCCAGAACACGGGTTTAAGGGATTAGAAGAAAGAGGTAACAGTATAAAAGATGATACATTAATTATTGATGAAAAAAAAATACCTATAATATCAATGTATGGAAAAAATAGAAACCCATCAGAAGAAAGTATGATAGGAATTGAAGCCGTTATATTTGATATTCAAGATGTTGGCGCAAGATTTTATACATATATAAGTGCAATGCATAACATGATGAAAATTTGTGCACAATTAGATATTGATTTCATAGTATTTGATAGACCAAATCCGAATGGAAACTACATTGATGGACCAGTATTGGATATGAAGTATCAATCATATGTTGGAATGCATAAAATTCCAATTGTACATGGATGTACAGTTGGTGAATTAGCTCAAATGATAAAAGGAGAAAAGTGGATAGAATTTAGTGAAAAACTTAATCTAATAGTAATAAAAGTAAAAAATTGGGATCATAATACAATTTATAAAATACCTATTAGACCATCACCCAATCTACCAAATCAACAATCCGTCTTATTGTATCCATCTTTGTGTCTCTTTGAACAAACTATTGTTAGTATTGGAAGAGGAACTGATTTCCCATTTCAAATTATTGGGCATCCAAATTCAAGCTTTAAAGATTTTCAATTTACACCAATAAGTGTTCTTGAAGAATCAAAACCAAAGTTAGAAGGACAACTATCTAATGGAATTGACTTAAGAAGAATAAAAGTTAAAAATAAATTAAACATTAAATACTTAATTGACTTTTATCATGATCTAAAAGATACAAATGATGATTTTTTTGGTGAATATTTTTTTAGAATTGCAGGAAATAAAACTTTAGAAAATCAAATAATTTCTGGTTTATCTGAAGAAGAAATAAGATTATCTTGGAAAAATGATATAGAATTATATAAAAAAATGAGAAAAAAATATCTTCTTTATAAAGATTTTGAATAAATGAAAAAACAATCTATTATTTTCATGGGCACACCCAAATTTGCAGTAAAAAGTTTAAAATTATTAGTAGAAAATGATTTTAACATTACCGGAGTAATCACATCTGTAGATAAAAGAAAAGGTAGAGGTAGAAAAATATCTTTTTCTCCAGTAAAAGAATATGCGAAGGAGAAAAAAATTCCTATTTATCAACCAGTAAATTTAAAAAATCCTGATTTTATTAATAAAATGAAAAGAAAAAATCCAAATCTTTTTGTTGTTGTAGCATTTAGAATGTTACCAGAGATTCTTATAAATATTCCTGAAAATGGAACTATAAATTTACATTCTTCCTTATTGCCTAATTATAGAGGTTCGGCACCAATTAATTGGGTAATAATAAATGGAGAAAAAGAAACAGGTGTAACAACATTCTTTATCAACAATAAAATAGATGAAGGTGATATAATTGAAAAGAAAAAAATTAAGATTGAAGAAAACGAAACAGCAGGATCTCTTCATGATAAACTGATGGAAAAAGGAGCAAATCTTTTATTAAAATCCGTGAAAGACATATTTAATGGGAATGTAAATACTTCAAAACAAAAAATATCAAAAAATGATAAAAAAGCTCCTAAAATTGATAAAAAACTATGTGAAATAAATTTAAATTCAAACTCTAAAAAAATTGTACAATTAATTAGAGGATTAAGTCCTTATCCTGGAGCAAAAATCATTCATAAGGACAAATTAATTAAAATTATAGATGCTAGAATAACTAGAAAATCAAAAAAGGAAATTATAGGATTGATTGAAGAAAATAATAAAATATTTTTGAATAATAATTTAGGGGAAAGTATTGAAATATTAGAACTTCAAATTGAAGGTAAAAATAGAATGAATTTTAAAGATTATTTAAGAGGAAATACCATATGAAAAACATATCATTAATAGTTGCAGTATCTAAAAATCAAGTCATAGGAAAAAATAATAAACTAGCTTGGAATTTACCAGATGATATGAAATATTTTAGCAATATGACTAGAAATCACGCTGTAATAATGGGAAGAAAAAATTGGGAATCTATACCTAAAAAATACAGACCCCTACCCCATAGAAAAAACATTATTGTAACTAGAAATATAAATTATTCCACAAAAAAATCAACAGTAGTAAATTCTATTAAAAAAGCAATTGAAATTTCTCGTGATAATTCTGATGAAGAGGTTTTTATAATTGGAGGTGGAGAAATTTACAAAGCTGGATTTAAATTTGTAGATAAGTTATATATAACAGAGATAAAAGAAAAAATTAATGGAAACACTTATTTTCCACACTGGAATAAAAATGGATGGAAAGAAATTTCAAGAATAACTCATAAAAAAGATAACAATCATAAGTATAATTTTGATTTTGTTATTTATGTAAAAAATAATAAATGAAAAAAATATTTTCTGAAATAATTACAATAGGTGATGAAATACTTTATGGACATATAATAGACTCTAATGCTCAATGGTTAAGTTTAGAACTTGATAAATTGGGCTTAACAACAAAAAAAAGAATTACTGTTGGTGATAACGAAGAAATTATTTTAAAAACATTAAAAGAATCAATAAATAATAATCATCTTATTATTATTACTGGTGGACTAGGACCAACAAATGATGATTTAACAAAAAAATGTCTTACTAAGTTTTTTAAGTCTAAACTAGTGTTAAATCAAGAAGCATTAGAAGAAATCAAAAATCTTTTTCAAAGTAGAAGTCTAAAACTTACTAAAAAAAATATATCTCAAGCTATGTTACCTGAATGTGCAAAAAAAATTACAAACCCTAATGGCACAGCGCCTGGAATGTGGTTTGAAAAAAATGGCAAAATAATTCTATCCTTACCTGGCGTTCCTTATGAAATGAAAGAAATTATGAAAAAATATTGTTTAAAAATGATTCATACCTATTTTAATCCACAAGTGATTTTTCATAAAACAATAAAAACTATTGGAATTGGTGAGTCATGGCTTGCAGATATGATTCAAAAGTGGGAAAAGAACATAAAAAAAAATATCAAATTAGCATATTTACCCAGCATTGGTCAAGTTAAATTACGTCTTACGGCTACAGGAAATGATGAAATTGTTTTGAAAAAAGAAATCAATGAAGCAATAGAAAAGGTATTGCCCACAATAACAAAATATGTTTATGGATATGATAATGAAAAAATCGAAGAATGTGTTGCAAAACTTCTAATTAAAAACAAAAAAACAATAGCTATAGCAGAAAGTTGTTCTGGCGGATTACTTTCTCACAAATTGACAAGCATAAGTGGAAGTTCAAATTATTTTGTTGGAGGAATAATTTCGTACAGTGATTCAATTAAAAATAATGAACTTAATGTATCAAAAAAGATTTTAAAAAAATACGGTGCAGTAAGTGAGGAAGTGGTCAAAAATATGGCAAAAAATATAAGATTAAAATTCCAATCATCTATAGGAGTAGCTTCAAGTGGTATAGCTGGTCCAACTGGTGGAACTAAAGAAAAGCCAATTGGGACAATATGGATTGCTTATTCTGATTCAAAAGGAACAATAGCAAAAAAACTCAAATTTTCAAAAAATAGAAGTTTAAACATACAATTAACTTCCTTAAGTTTACTTAATATGATAAGAATATATTTAATTAAACGGAGTTAATGTAAATTATTTTATTTATTAAAAATAAAAAAAGATTATCTTTGTTTTAGAAAATCACCTTTAATAACCATTTTATTTAACAATATTTTTATTAAATGAAAATTGTAGATTTAGTTATTCCAAAAATGGGTGAAAGTATCAATGAAGTTACCATTCTAAAATGGCTTAAAAAAGAAGGAGAAATAATTAAAGAGGAAGAATCAATTTTAGAAGTAGCCACTGATAAAGTAGACACCGAAATTCCTTCATTAGTAAAAGGTAAATTAAACAAAATAATATCAAAAGAAGGAAATATTGTACAAATAGGTAAACCTATTGCTAAAATAGAAATTAGTGAGAATGAAGATTCTCAAGATCCAATAAAAATCGCCGATGAATTGTTTGAGAATGCTATAAATGATTTTTCATCTGACAAAAAAACAAAAGATATAGATCATTCATATGAATCTGACGGTTTTTATTCTCCTCTAGTATTAAATATTGCTAAACAAGAAAATATTTCACTGGAAGAACTTAATCAGATAAAAGGTTCTGGTAAAAAAAATAGACTTACAAAGGTTGATTTAATGAATTATTTAAATGATAGAAATTCAATAAAAAGCGATAAGGATTTAATTATAAAATCAAATGATAAAATCATAGAACCTAATAGATTAAGAAAAATTATAGCTAAAAGAATGGTTGAATCTAAAAAAATATCTCCACATGTAACATCATTTGTGGATTGTGATGTAACTAACGTTATGAAAGATAGATTATCAATCAAGAATAAATTTTTAAAAAAACATAGAATTCCTTTATCAATAAATTCAATGTTCATTTATTCAATTTGTCAAGCTATAAAAAAATTCCCAATGATTAATATTTCATACATCGATGAAAAGATAATAATGAAGAATGCTATAAATATTGGTTTAGCAGTTGCTTTAGATGATGGGAATTTAATAGTGCCAGTGATAAAAAATGTTGATAAGATAAGTTTTGTTGAAATAAATAAAAAAGTAAATGATTTGATAATTAGAGCTAGAGAAAATAAATTAATTCCTGATGAATTAACTGAAGGAACTTATACAATGTCAAACATTGGATCTTTTCATAACTTTATGGGAACACCAATAATATTGCAACCTCAAGTAGCAATTATGGCTTTTGGGTCTATAAAAAAAGTTCCAGCAGTAGTGGAATCAAAAAATAAAGAAGAAATTCAAATTAGACAAAAATTGATTTTATCACATTCTTATGATCACAGAGTGGTAGATGGTGCATTAGGAGGAAAATTTGCTAATGAAGTATCAAAAATTCTTACTAATTTTACACTTAAGGATTTCATTTCCATAATATGAAAACAAATATAGATAAAACCTATCAAAGAAGTATTTATAAAACTTTCACCTGGAGAGTTATTGCTTCATTAGATACAGCGTTTCTTGCATTTATGTTTTCTTATTATGGAAATGAAATCTTTGGATTTTTTGGCCAACTTGGATTAATGAATGATGATTTTGAAATAACCCAAACAACAATAAAAGAAAGTGTTACCGATGGTCTTTTAGTAGGTGCAATAGAAATAATAACTAAACTGATAATTTATTATTTTCATGAAAGAGCATGGAGAATAGGTTGGAAAAAACAATCCGAAAAATTTCATCACTCAAAGAAAAGAAGCCTATATAAAGCAATTACCTATAGAATAATTGGATCTTTAGATACTTTTGTTATAAGTAGCTTTATAATTAAAAGCACCAAACTAGGTGGAGGTGTAGCTATTGCTGAAATTATAACCAAGCCTATTTTATATTACATTCACGAAAGAATCTGGGATAAACAGAAAATTGGAAATTAATAAAGTTTTTATCTCGTTAGGATCAAATTTAGATAACAGAATTGAAAATCTATTATCTGCAAAATTTGAAATTATAAATCAAATTGGTGAGATTATTAAAGAATCAAAAATATATGAATCTGAACCCTGGGGATTTAAAAGTCAACCAACTTTTTTAAATCAAGTAATTATTATAAAAAGTTTTTTTAATGCAAATGATATACTTAAAAAATGTTTATTAATAGAAAAAAAACTTGGAAGAATAAGAAAACAAAAATTCAATTCTAGAATCATAGATATTGATATATTATACTTTAATAACGAAATTATCAATCAAAAAGATTTATGTATTCCTCATCCCGAAATTCAAAATAGAAATTTTGTTCTTGTCCCGTTAATTGAAATAGAAAATAATTATTTACACCCAGAAATAAATAAAACCAATCAAGATTTATTAAAATTGTCAAAAGACAATTCAAAAGTATCCGAATATGGAATGGGCCTTAAATGATGCAATCATACTCTTAATATGTGGAATTGTAGCAGGTTTTATTAATACAATTGCTGGAGGTGGATCTTTATTAACACTTCCAATATTAATTTTTATGGGATTACCTTCTAATATTGCTAACGGAACAAATAGAATAGCTATTTTTATGCAAAATATTTTTTCTATTTCAGGTTTCAAAAGTAGAGGCGTATCAGATTTTAAATATTCATCTTGGCTTTCAATATCAGCTCTAATAGGATCAATCATTGGTGCTAAAATTGCCGTTAATATAGATGAAAACTTGTTTAATAAATTATTGTCTATAATTATAATATTCGTAGTAGGTACAATAATTTTTGATAAAAAATCAATAAAAAATGAGGTTATCAATCTAAAAATAAAGAAAAAGATAATATCTATAATTTTATTTTTTTTTGTAGGAATATATGGTGGGTTTATTCATGCTGGAGTAGGATTTCTAATCTTATCTATTTTATCTAATTTTAATGGTATAAAACTATCAAAAGCAAATAGCATAAAAGTTTTTGTTGTATTTATATATACTTTTTTTGCACTTATTGTATTTATAATGGAAAATAAAATCAATTGGACCTTGGGAATAAATTTAGGTATTGGAAATTCTCTCGGAGGATGGATTGCAAGTAGATGGTCATACAACAAATCAGATAAAATCATTAAAATATTTGTAGCAGTTTCATCATCATTGATGGCTATTAAACTATGGTTTTTCTAAAAAAAAAAAAAGAATGAAAATTTTAATGATACTTTTTGGTAATCTAGAAAATGACGGAAGAGTATTGCGTACTATAACTTGTTTAAAAAAGAAATATAATATAACGATCTATTCATATTGTGATCAAAATGATTTTAAAATAAATAGAGTAAAAATAATTAAAAGAAAAAGTCCAAATTATAAAAAAAACATTTTGGAACTTATATTTTATACTTTTCATGTTTTTAAAATAATTTTTAAAAATAAATATAATATTTTTTATATTAATGATTTTTATTTAGCATTTCCATTTAAACTTATTTCTTTCTTCTCATCATCAAAAATAGTTTATGACTCTCATGAACTACTAGTGCCAGACAAAAAAGACAAATCAAATTATAGTTACTATTTTTTCTATTTTCTAGAAAAGATATCAATCAAAAATTTTAACCTAATAATTACTGCAAATAAAGAAAGATCTAGA
>CAZYIL010000015.1:0-19238 GCA_964646945.1 uncultured Marinoscillum sp.
ATCACCATCATCATCAGTCCCAGCAAAATCTGTATAAAATAACTGATTAATACATGCATAATCACTTAGTGGAGGAAAAAGTCTAGGAGAAGAATTTACAAAATGCTCACCATCCTTTCTAATTGGTGGAAAATGAAGAGTATAAGTCATTCCATTCCAACCTGGTTCTATTAAATTTTTAATCGACCCATTTCTACAACATCTTTCCCAAACAATATCATAACCTTCAGGATCATCAAATTTATCAGGATTTAAGGTTATATAAAAAGGCTCTGGAGAAGAATAAACTACTTTTTGTGTACAAATAAATCCAACCGCACAAGCAGGATTCGTATAAGGAACAAATGTTTGAGATATGATAAAAATAGTTCTAGTTTCCATTAATTTTCCATCTGAAGTTCTGAATATAGAATAAGTAACACTATTGTCAGGACCGGTATTAGTTATATTCCCACCCTGATAACAATCAAAATATTGTATTAAAGAAATTCGATACCTATAATCCCCCAAAGAATCCCCAACATATTTCATCTCTATCTCTCCTCCTACTATATGAGCACCGAATAGACATTTGGTATTTAATAAAAATAGAAAAAAAAATAAAATAAAAAATCTCATTAACTAATTTTGATTATATATTAAATATATGTAAGAATAAGTTTTTATGACAGAAAAAATAAATGAAATAAATTCAAAATTAATAGATGCAATATTAGCTGATTTTCAAAAAGTGTCTAAAAACCTAAATTTTGCTTCCAAAAAGATTATAGAAAATAAATTTTCTAAGCATCCTATTTTTATCATGACAAAAAAAAACATAAAAATTGGATCTGTTTTAATTGATCTTGATGAAGTAAATGATAACAAATGGAAATATTATGCAACTTATTTTGAAAATGCTGTGGAAAACAAATTGATTATAGATAGAGATAAATTTTTAAGTAATTATAAAAATTCAAATGAGTTTTGTTGTTTAATTGTTTTAGAGAAAAAAAATTCAAAATTTATTTTTGTTCCATATCAACCAGATAAAGTATAAATTTGAAAAAATAAGAAAAATAACATGGAAAATATTAAAAATTTCAGTTGGAGTAATTATGATTTTATCTTAAATAAAAGTATTGATATAGTTTTTGGAATAATTTTTTTAATCTTAGGAATTTGGATTATAAAAAAATCTATAAGAGGCCTTGAAAACTTATTAAATAAAAAGAATATCGATCCTTCTCTGATTTCATTTTTAAAATCATTCCTGTCCATTGCACTTCAAATAGCATTAATTATATCAGTCTTGTCTATGATAGGTGTTGAAATGACTTCTTTCCTTGCTATATTAGGAGCTGCTGGATTGGCGATAGGTTTAGCTTTAAAAGATACGCTTCAAAATTTTGCTGCAGGAGTTATGATTCTTTTTTTTAAACCTTTTAAAGTTGGAGATTGGATTGAGTTTGATGGAATGGCTGGAACTGTAAAAGAAATTCAAATATTTAATACTATTCTAACTACTATTGAAAATAAAAGAGTTATTATACCAAATGGATTACTTCAATCTTCATCTTTAACAAATTTTTCAGCAGAAGATAAAAGGAGAATTCAGTGGATTTTTTGCATTGCATATGGAGATGATTACGATCTGGCAAAAAAGCTATTAAGTGAATGGATTAAAGAAGATTCTAGGATTCTTGATGAAAAAGAATCAAGCATAGTCTTATCTGAACTTGCAGATAGTTCAGTAAATATAAGAGTAAGGGTGTGGGTAAGAAAATCAGATTTTCAACCTGTGAAATTTGATTTTAATGAAAAAGTTTATAAAGAATTTCCAAAAAACGGTCTTAACTTACCATTTCCTCAATTGGATGTTAACTTGAATAATTAACTTTTTATCGACAACTTATTATGAGATATCTATTAATACTGTTGATTTTTCCTTTTTTTAGATGCCAAGCACAAAAGGATATTGAAAATAATAAAGAAGATAAATGGAAAAATGAGCTTTCAGAAATGCAATATCATGTCTTAAGAGAAAAAGGAACTGAAAGAGCATTTACCGGAAAGTATTGGAATAATAAGAAAGAAGGCACCTATAAGTGTGCTGGATGTGGTCAAGAACTATTTTTATCAGATACAAAATTTGATTCAGGAACTGGTTGGCCTTGTTTTTATGATGTTTCTGATAAAAAGTATGTTAGTTTTTTAGAAGACAATAGTTTTGGCATGCAAAGAACTGAAGTGATTTGTTCACAATGTCAGGGACATCTAGGTCATCTTTTTAATGATGGTCCAAATCCAACCGGATTACGTTATTGCATTAATTCAGCTGCATTAGAATTTAATCCTAAGGATAAAAAATGAAAAACATACTTTTAGTAAGTAGGTATATAAGGATTTTTTGTTATTTAGGAATATTCTTAGTAAGATAATATGATAAACTTCCATCAGTTAAATAAAATTTTTAATACTTTAAAAGAAAACCAAATCAATGTTTCAAAAACAACATATAAAGAAAGAATATCTAAGTTAAAAAAATTATCAAAGGCTCTTCTTCAACATAAAAAAGAAATTCAAGATGCATTATATAAAGATTTCAAAAAACATCCATCAGAAGTAGACCTAACAGAAATTTATCCTGTTACGACTGAAATCAAACATAATATAAAAAATTTGAGAAAATGGATGAGAGATAAAAGAGTAGAAACACCACCAGCACTTTTAGGCTCTGTATCATATATAAAACATGAGCCAAAAGGAGTTGTTCTAATAATTACACCATGGAATTTTCCTGTTAATCTGTCTTTAAGTCCTCTTATAAGTGCAATAGCGTCTGGAAATTGTATTATCTTGAAACCCTCTGAAATAACAGAAAATGCTTCAAAAATCATAAAATCAATAATTGAAAAAACATTTGACAAAAATGAAATTCAAGTTATTTTAGGAGGGCCAGAAATTGCTAAAAATTTATTAAAAATACCATTTAATCATATTTGGTTTATTGGTTCACCACAGATTGGAAAAATTGTTATGGAAGCAGCAGCAAAAAATTTATCTTCAGTAACGCTAGAATTAGGTGGAAAATCACCAACAATAGTTGATAAAGATTGTTCTCTAGATAATGCAGCTAAAAGAATAGCTTGGTCTAAATTTATGAACAATGGACAAATTTGTATAGCACCAGATTATGTTATCATACACAAATCGATAAAAGAAAAATTCAAGAATGCAATTATAAACATCATTAAAGAATTTTATAAAGACGATATATCGCAATCTACATCATATTGCAGAATAGTGAATGATAAGCATTTCAAAAGGATTAAGTCTTTATTAGATAATTCAGTGAAAAATGGAGATAAAATTACATTCGGAGGGAAAGTGATACAAAATCAAAGATTTATTGAGCCAACTTTAATTGAGAAAATAAACAAAAAATCTAGAATTAATGATGAAGAAATTTTTGGTCCTTTACTCCCACTTTACGAATTCGAAGAGATAGATGAAGTGATTAAGTTTGTCAATAAAAAGGAAAAACCATTAGCGTTATATATTTTTAGTAATAATAAAAAAAATATTAAAAAAATTATTAATTATACCTCATCAGGAGGAGTTTGTATTAATCACACCTCTTTGCATTATTCAAATAGTAATCTCCCATTTGGTGGTATAAATAATAGTGGTATTGGAAAATGCCATGGAATATACGGATTTGAAGAATTTTCAAATAAAAAAAGTATACTAAAGCAAATTTTTCCTAGTGCAATTGATTTTATGATGCCTCCCTATAATAATTTTAAACAAAAATTAATTGATTTTAGCATCAAATGGTTTTAATACTTTTGTTTTAATTTTCTTTCTACATCTTTCTTCTTAATACTTTCTCTTTTATCAAATAATCTTTTTCCTCTAGCTAAAAAAATTTCCAATTTTGCAATTCCTCTATTGTTAACAAATAATTTTTTTGGGATAATCAATAATTTTTTTTCTTCATAACTTTTCTTAAGCTTAGTTATTTCATTTTTATTTAGTAATAATTTTTTTTCTCTCATTGGATCATGATTATTATTATTCCCAAATAAATACTCTGATATTTGTAATCCTTTTATATAAATCTCATTTTTTTTAAAAAAACAATATCCATTTGAAAAAGAAACTTTAGATTCTTTAATTGATTTGATCTCTGTTCCTTTGAGAGAAATACCAGCAATAAAAGACTCTATTAGTTCATAATTATATGAAGCCTTTTTGTTGAGAATAGTAATTTTATTATTATTCATGGTTAAAAGTGAAGTCTTGGATTAGGTGTTATATTCAAATCTACAAATTTATTCTTTTTGAAATAATAATGAGCTGCCATAGCAATCATGGCGGCATTATCTGTACAATATTCAGTTTTTGGAATAAAAATATCCCAACTATAAATTGATTTTAATTTTTCAATTTCATTTCTTAATAAAGAATTTGAAGAAACACCTCCTGAAATAGCAATATTTGAAATTTTATATTTTTTTGATGCTTTGACCAATTTATCTTTTAAGATTTCAATTAAAATAAATTGTATACTGGCTGCAATATCATTTAAATTATCTGTTATAAAATGAGGATTTTTTTGTATTTCACTTTTTATATAATAAAGTATTGATGTTTTTGTGCCACTAAATGAAAAATCTAAATTTGGCACTTTAGATTTAGAAAATTTAAACCTAAATGGATCCCCATTCTTGGATAATTCATCAATAATAGGACCTCCAGGATACTCTAAACCTAAAATTTTTGCAGATTTATCAAATGCTTCACCTACTGCATCATCAAGAGTTTGCCCAACTATTTCCATATCAAGATAATCCCTAACAAGAACAATTTGAGTATGTCCACCACTTACAGTTAAACATAAAAATGGAAATTTAGGAAAAGGTTTGTCTATAAAATTTGATAAAACATGTGCCTTCATATGGTCAACCCCAATCAATGGTACATTCAATGAATAAGACATTGACTTTGCAAATGAACAGCCTACTAATAATGAACCTAAAAGTCCAGGCCCTAGTGTAAATGCCACTGCATCAAGATTGTTTTTATTGATATTTGAAATTTTGATAGCTTCTTTAACCGCAATAATTATCTTTTTTTGATGCTCTCTAGAAGCAATCTCTGGAACAACACCACCATAATTTGAGTGATTTTTCTGTGATAAAATAATATTGCTTTTTATTTTTTTATCAATAATGACAGCAGCAGCAGTATCATCACAAGATGATTCAATAGCTAAGATTACCTCTTTCATTTTAAAAAATGTTTTTCTTGCAAAAATATACATACTTTTGTCAAAGTAAGTTGTCTTATCGCTTCATAATATTATTATGAAGAGGAAAGTCCGGACAGTAAAGAGCATTATACTTCCTAACGGGAAGGTCTCAATTTTGAGAACAGAAAGTGCAACAGAAAATAAACCGCCTAATTTAGGTAAGGGTGAAAAGGTGAGGTAAAAGCTCACCAGTTTAATAGTGATATTAAATGTTTTGTAAACCTTATAAACTGAAAGGTCAAATAGTTCAAATGTGATTTTCACAAATAGTTGCTCGCTATTTATTTGAATGGGTAGACTGATTGAACTTAATAGCAATATTAAGTCTAGAGAAATGATAAGAATTTAATTTATGTAATTATAATTAAATACAGAATCCGGCTTATAGACTTACTTCTTTTTTTGAATCGATGTTAGAATTAACGGATTGATCTATGATGTATTCAACATTTGATTCTTTTACAGACGAATAAGTAGGACACAATTTCTGTTGACAAGAAATTAGAACTGAAAATAATAAAATGCAAACGACTCTAACCATTTTTTGGACTGAATCTTTTGGGCAAATATAGGAAACTTTATTTATTTAATTTAGATTATTATTAAATATGCCAAAAAAGACTCTAAAACCAAATTCATTAATTAATGAAAAAAGCAGTTATCTTCTTAGTCATGCTTATAATCCAGTTCATTGGAATTCATGGAACAAAAACATATTAAAAAAAGCTGAAAAACAAAAAAAACCTATTTTATTGAGTATAGGTTATTCATCATGTCATTGGTGTCATGTAATGGAAAAAGAATCATTCATGGATGATGAAATAGCAGACATTATGAATTCTTTTTTTATTAACATTAAAATTGACAGAGAAGAAAGACCGGATATAGATAAAATATATATGGAATCTATTCAGCTAATGGGTATAAATGGAGGATGGCCATTAAATGTTTTTTTAACATCTCAACAAAAACCATTTTATGGAGGAACTTATTTTAATAAGAATAATTGGAAAAAATTATTAATTAGCGTTGTAAATGGATTAAATGAAAACAAAATTGAAATTGAAAAATCAGCATTAAAGTTTACTGACTCTCTTCAAAAAAGTGAAATAGAAAAATTTAAATTAAATAGAAAAAGTAATAAAAAAGAAAAAATTTTTTTTGAAAAAATTATCTATAAAAACGACAAAAGATTTGATAAAATAAATGGAGGAATAAATGGCGCTCCTAAGTTTCCAATGCCTAATGTATGGGAATTCCTTATAAATTATACTCATTTTTTCAAGAATAAAAAAATTGAAAAACAAATAAAACTTACATTAAATAAAATTTTGCAAGGAGGAATTTATGATCAAATAGAAGGAGGATTTTCTAGATATTCAACTGATGAAAAATGGGAAACACCTCATTTTGAAAAAATGTTATATGACAATGCTCAATTATTAAACCTTTATGCAAATGCATACAAAATATTTAAAAAGAAAGAATATAAAAAAATTCTTATTCAAACATCAAAATGGTTAGAAAAAAATATGGAAGATATAAATGGTGGTTTTTATTCTTCAATAGATGCTGATTCAGAAGGAATAGAAGGAAAATTTTATGTATGGTCTTACAAAGAATTCATTAAAGCTGCTAAAAATTATACTAGAATACTAGTTGATTATTATCAAATTAAAAAAAATGGGAATTGGGAACACCCAGGTAATATTCTGAAGAGAAAAACTGATGATTCAGCTTTTTTAAGAAAATGGAAAATTGAAAAAAAAGATTTTGATAAAATATTAAAAAAATTTAATTCAAAGCTTTATAAAAAAAGAAATAAGAGAGTAAAACCATTAATAGACAAAAAAATTATTTCATCATGGAATGGATTAACCTTAATAGGTTTGCTAAATACATATGAAGCAATAAAACAAGAAAATATATTATCTATGGCAATAAAAAATGCTTATTTTATTAGCAATACTATGATAAATAATAACAAATTAATGCACTCATATAAGAGCAAAACAGAAGGTTTTTTAGATGATTATTCAATAGTTATTCAAAGTTTTATTAAATACTTTGAAACCATGCAGAATATTAAATATTTAAAATTAGCTAAAAAATTAATAGACATATCAATAAATAAATTCTATTGTAAAAAAGAAAAATTTTTTAATTATTCAAGTATTAACTCAGAAAGATTGATTGCAAATAAAAAAGAGATATTTGATAATGTTATTCCATCATCCAACTCCATAATGGCTGAAAACTTGTTGAAAATTTCAAAAATTTATGATGAAAAAAAATATTATAAAATTGCTGAATCTATGTTAAAAAGAATTCCTAATATATGTGAAGATGGATTTGAATATACATCGAATTGGTTAAGAATATTACTAAATTATAACATTGGGTTCTTTGAAATAATTTTAACAGGAAAAAATTTAAAAGATTCAACAAAAAAAATAAATTCGATGTATTTGAGCAATAAAGTCATATTAGCTTCATCAAAGAAAATTAATATGAAATTATTTAATGAAAAATCTTTCGACAAAAAATTAAAAATTTATCTCTGTAAAAACAAAGTTTGTCAATTACCCGTAAACAATGTAAGTAGTTTGATTAAATTAATTAAATAATAAAAAAAGATTAATTTAGTTTTAATATACAAATTATGAAAAAATTTATTTACATAATAATTCTTATTTTTTTTAATAATTGCGTTTCTAAAGAAGAATTTTCAAATATACCTTCTATTTCTTTTGATAAATTAGAGTATGTAAAAAGTGAAACAAATTTGAATCAAGATTCTCTTATTCTAACAATTTCATTTACTGATGGGAATGGTGATCTTGGCCTTTCTAATGATGATATATTATATCCATATAATCCATATAATGCTGTTATTGATGAGAATCTCAATTGGGTAACATTGGGATCAAATAGTGTTGTCCCTCCTCTTTATATTTATAAACCCAATGGTTCATATGAATTGTTAAGTAATGATGATTCTAGACCAACTTTTAATTGCCAAGATTATATTGTAGATACTGTTTTTCAAACCAATAAATTAGATACATTTTATATTCAAAAAAATGAAAATAATAAAAATATTTTTGTTGATTTTTATAAAAAAAATGCAGAGAAATATGAATTAATAGATTGGACAAGAATCTTTGATAAAGAATTCGCTTGTGGATTAGACTTTAATTCCAGATTTCCTCCTCTCAATATTAGCTCAAATGATCAATCAATTAGTGGTCAATTAAAATACTCAATGGTTTCTTATGGTTTTGAAACTGTTCTTAATAATGAAACTTTCAAATTAAAAATCCGAATTAAAGACAGAAGTCTAAACGACAGCAATATAATTGAAACTTCAGACCTTACATTAAATTCCTTAATTTCAAAAAATTAATCTAAATCAGGATACGACCTAGGGTCAAGCTCATTAAACAGATTATAAATGATTTCAAAAATTTCTTCAACATTAGGTTTGGAAAAATAATCACCATCTGAACTGTAAGCAGGTCTATGATCTTTAGAAGAAATTGTGATGGGTTTTGAATCTAAATATTTGTAAGCATTTTGTTCTTCTAAAACTTTCTGCATCATAAATGCAGTACATCCACCCGGAACATCTTCATCTATAAATACCACTCTACTAGTTTTTTTAATTGATTCTAGAATCAAATGATTAGTGTCAAATGGAATAAGTGTTTGTACATCAATAACTTCACATGAAATACCAATAGCATTTAAAAGTCGGGAAGCTTCTAAAACTAAGTTAATTGAAGAACCATAACTTACAATAGTTATATTATTTCCTGATAATAAAATTTCTGGTTTTCCTAGCTCAACTCTAATTTCAGAAATGTTTTTCGGCATTTTTTCTTTTAATCTATATGCATTTAAAGGTTCAATAATAATTGAAGGTTCATCAGATAATAACATGGTATTATACATCCCCGCAGCCTGAACAAAATTTCTAGGTGTTAAAATATAAATTCCTTTCAAACTATTTATAAGAACACTCATTGGAGATCCAGAATGCCATATACCTTCAAGTCTATGCCCTCTGGTTCTAACAATTACAGGAGCTTTTTGTCCTCCTTTTGTTCTATATTGAAGAGTAGCTAAATCATCTGCAAGTGTTTGAATAGCCCAATATACATAATCAAGATATTGAATTTCAACTATTGGACGTAACCCTCTTAATGCAGCACCTATACCTTGTCCAATTATTGAAGATTCCCTCACACTAGTATCAGTTATTCTTAATTTGCCAAATTTTTTTTGAATACCAGCAAATCCTTGATTAACACCCCCTATATACCCAACATCTTCCCCAACAGCAAAAACAAGTTTGTTTCTTTCAAAAATTGAGTGAAAACAAGCATTTATAATTTCTCTACCATCAACTAATTTACTGTTATTATCAAATGAAGGTTTAATTTCTGAAATTTTTAAGGCAGAAAACTTTGATTCACTATAAAGATGTGAGCTATATTGATCTTCATATTTCTTCTTTTTTTCTTCAATTAAACTAATTAGGTAATGTTTGGCTATATTATCTTCACCCCTTATAAGCACTAAAATCTTTTTTAAATATTTAAAAATATCACTTTTTAATGGATTCAAAGTGGAGTTTAATTCATTTCTTAAATTGATTATTTCTCTTTTATTTGTACGACTGCTTTGTGCTACTCTAGTTATTACTGTTATTGCTTCCTGAAGATCTTCCTTTATCTCAAATCTATAATCTTTCCACGAAATATCCCTACTTTGTTTAGCATTTAATTCAGCTGTTGTTTCTAGTTCCAATAATTCTTTTTCATTAGCATAATCATTCTCTAAAATCCAATCTTTCATCATTTTAATACAATCAACACTTTTTTCCCATTCTAACCTTTTTTTACTCTTATATCTTTCATGAGATCCAGATGTAGTATGCCCTTGAGGTTGTGTCATTTCTTTAACATGAATTATACATGGAACATGTTCTTCTCTAGCAAATTTTTCAGCTTTAATATAAGCATTTAATAACCCGATATAATCCCAGCCATAAACTTGAAATAATTCAAAGCCATTTTCATTCTTGTGTTTTCTTTGAAAACCGCTAAGAGCCTTAGATAAATCATTTCTAGTAGTATGGTATTCTGAAGGAACTGATATTCCATAATCATCATCCCAAATTGACATAATTATAGGAATCTGCAAAACACCAGCAGCATTCATTGCTTCCCAAAAGTGACCTTCTGAAGTACCAGCATTCCCTATAGTTCCAAATGTAACTTCATTTCCATTTAATGAAAAATCATGATTATTATCTAAATCTTTATTGTTCCTATAAAGTTTAGAAGCATAGGCTAAACCAACAATTCTAGGCATCTGTCCTGCAACACAAGATACATCACTAGAAGAATTTTTAATATCAGTTAATGTCTTCCATTCTCCTTTTCTATTTAACATTCTTGTGCCAAAATGAGCATTCATCTGCCTACCTCCAGAATGAGGATCTTTAGAAACATCAGTATTTGCATAAAGTTGAGCAAAAAATTGTTCTGAACTTAATTGATCAATTGCCATCATAAAAGTTTGATCTCTATAATAACCAGATCTTATGTCTCCATTTCTAAAAACCTTGGACATAGCAACTTGAGCTAATTCTTTACCATCTCCAAAAACGCCAAATTTGGCTCTACCCATAAATACTTCTCTTCTACCTAATAAACTAATATTTCTACTTTCATTTATTAAGTAGTAATCTTGTAAAATCTCTTTCTTAGAAATTTTAATTTTATTGTTTACTATTTTTGAAAAAATTGACATGGATATAGAGAAATATGTTTGACAAATATACGAAATAAAAAAAATATTATTTTATTAATCAAAATTATATATAATAAAAACTAAAATAATTTAATTATTACAGAATATTTTATTGTAAATAAATAAACAAAATATTATTTTTAAAATAAAAAAATAATCAAAATTAAAAAAAAAAAAATAATTAGTAATAACTACAAATAATTTAATAATATTATTAATATATGATAATAGGAATACCTAAAGAAATCAAAAACAATGAATATAGAGTAGCTATAACTCCAAATGGTGTCAAAAAATTAACATTATATGGGCACAAAGTTTTAGTTGAAAATAAAGCAGGTCAAATAGCAATTTTCCCAATAAAGAATATATAGATGCTGGAGCTGTAATATCAAAATCATCTATTGAAGTATACAAGAATTCTGAAATGATCCTCAAGGTTAAAGAACCTATAAAAGAAGAATATAATAAAAATAAAAAAAATCAAATTGTTTTTACATTTTTTCATTTTGCTTCTAACAAAAATTTAACTGAAGCTATGATAAATAATGAAAGTATATGTATAGCATACGAAACTGTTGAAGACGTAAAGGGAAATCTTCCCCTACTAAAACCCATGTCAGAAATTGCAGGTAGAATGGCTGCACAAGAAGGAGCAAAATATCTTGAAAAACCCATGGGAGGTAGAGGCATCTTGCTAGGTGGTGTTAATGGAGTTAAACCCGCTAAAGTTACAGTTATTGGTGGTGGAATATCAGGAACTGAAGCCGCAAAAATGTGCGCAGGATTACAAGCTGATGTATCTATTTTAGATACTGATCCATCAAAAATAGAATTTTTAAATAAAATTATGCCAAAAAATGTAAAGGCAATAATATCAAATAAAAAAGTTCTGATTGAAAATATTACTAAAAGCGATCTAATTATTGGTGCAGTTCTCGTCCCAGGAGCTAAAGCACCAAAACTTATATCAAAAAATATGTTGAAAATTTTAAAAAAAGGATCCGTACTTGTTGATATAGCAATAGATCAAGGTGGATGCTTTGAAACATCAAAACCTACTACACATCAAGATCCAATTTACGTTTTAGATGGAATTATTCATTATTGTGTGGCAAATATGCCAGGAGCAGTGCCTCATACTTCAACATTAGCTCTAACAAACGCAACTTTACCTTATATTATTGAAATTGCCCAAAATGGATGGAAAAAAGCATGCAAGAATAATTTAGCATTACGAAAAGGTCTTAACATCATATCAAAAAATGTTGTTTATAAAAAAGTTTCTGATGCTTTTAATTTAAATTATTCTGATTTATCAAAATTTATCTAAACTACTAAGTAAGACGGTACGGAATCCAAATACAAAATTTCACCACTATCCCAATCATATTTACAACAATAATGTTTTAGTCCATTCGAAACCAATAGATATTTACTTTTAAAAACCTTATTATACACTGATGCTTGATCAAACGCTGACTGGGACAATTTAATTTTATGTGATTTACATTCTACTAATAACCTAATGGATAAATTATTTTCATATACTACAATATCTGCTCTTTTTTTTAAATTATTATATTTTAATAATGATTCTACTTTCATCAAAGATTTAGGATAGTTCAAGTTAAAAACTAAATGATGAATTAAATTTTGCCTTACCCATTCTTCAGGTGTTAAAACATAATGTTTCTTTCTTATTATATCAAAAATATATTTTTTTGAATTTCTAGATGAAATTATAAAATCAAAATTTGGAAAATCAAGTTGATACACTCAAATCATATTTATTATTTTCAATCTTTACAAAGAAAAGAATAATTAAACCAATTAAGAAGAAAAATGCTAAAGCAATGATACTGCTTCTCATACTACCTGTTATTTGCTCGATATAACCATAAGAAAAAGTTCCCAAAACAACAGAAATATTATATGTAATGCCATAGAAATTAAAAAATGATGCATTATCACCTATTTCTATCGGAATTAATTTTGAAAATGTAGATCTAGATAAAGATTGTATTCCTCCCATGACCATTCCGACGCAAGCTGCAAGAAAGTAAAATTGGATTTCCTTATAAACATAATATCCCCAAATACATATTATGATCCATATCAAATTCATTAATATTAATGAATACTTATTTCCTTTAATTTTAGAAACTTCAGCAAACAAATAAGCTCCAATAATAGCTATTAACTGTATTATTAATACAGTCATAATTAATTTATTTTGATCTAAACCAAGTTCTTTATCTCCGAAATAAGAAGCAAGAAGCATAATAGTCTGAACACCCATACTATAAAAAAAGAAAGCAAAAAGATATAATTTGATATTATTATAACTTTTCAAAATAACCCAAACTTTTTTTAATTCTTTAAGTCCATAAAAAATAATATGTTTTGATATTTTTACTTTAGATGATTCTTCATTTAAACGAATAAAAGTAATTTGTGAAAAAAGAATCCACCATATTCCTACTAATAAAAACGTAAATCTTGTAGCTTCAGAACTATTATTAAATCCAAAAAATTCATAAAAAGTAATCATGATCAATGAAATAATTAAAAGTATTACACTACCTACATAACCAAAAGAGTAGCCTCTAGCACTTACCTTATCAAAGTGTTTAGAGTCAACTATTTCAGGTAAAAAAGCATTGTAAAAAACCAAGCTACCTGAAAAACCTAAACTTGCCAGCATAGAAAATATAATACCATATTCTACATTATTTCCATCAAAAAAGTAAAGTGACATACAAGAAAAAGAACCTAAATACATAAAGATTTTTAAAAATATTGTTTTTCTATTTGTGAAATCAGCGATTCCTGAAAGAACAGGTTGAATAAAGGTTAAAATTAAAAATGAAAATGATAAAGAATATGAGTAAAGAACTGAATTGACAATATATATTCCAAAAAAATTTACAATGTCAGAACCACTTATATTTGTTGTTATAGAATTGTAATATATAGGAAAAATAGCCGTAGTTATTACAAGAGAGTAGACTGAATTAGCCCAGTCATACATACACCACCCATTAATTACTTTCTTTGAATTCATGGCCATTTGTAAATTAAAAAAGATTTTGAAAATCTTTTTTAATTTAAATTTATAAATCTATGGCCTTAATTGAACTATAAAGAACCTTTCTAGCATTAGCCTCCCTAAGTTCTTGTTGAACATCGGAAACAATACCCATTTTTGATTCAACATCTACCTTCATGGACATTGTAATTTGATCTCTTTCTGCTTCATTCAATTTATCTTTTTCTTGATTAACAAATTGAACTATATCAGTAATTTCCACAAAAACATCATTTACTTGAATTTTTGGTTCCTTTCCATATAAGTTAATTTGTTTTGGTTCACCTATATATATATAACTAACAAGAGACTTTCTTTCTAATTTTGTTAATTGGATGGCCTTTGGCAATTGCTGTTTTACTAAAATGTCTGTTTCCCTCAAAACAGTAGTAACCATGAAGAAAAACAATAACATAAATATAATATCAGGAAGAGCAGCTGTAGGAATATCCTGAGACGTATTAGATTTTTTTCCAAATTTTGCCATAATTTTATCCTCCTATTTTGTTTGGTTCTGCAATAGAAATTGCTCTTGGAATACCTTGCCTAGCCATATTATATTTCTTTTTTTGAATTGGATCGTCTCTATCTAACTGTAAGAATTCAGAAGCTGATATCCCTACCCTAGAACCATATACATCATTATAAGCTCCATTTATTTGATCCAAAACTTGAACAAATAGTTCATAAGAAGTTCCTCTATCTGCTTTGAATGATACTACAGCTTCTGTAGGATCATCAGAATAATCAATCCTTCTTCCATTAGAAGAGACAAAAGATTTTAAACTGGATGGCAATGAATTATAAATATTAACCCCTTCTTCCGTAGGATTACCAAAGTTAAGAATAAAAATCTTCACCATCTCTTTTAACTCGTAAACATTCTTCAAAGGCTCCTCTTCAACTAATAATTTATCTTGTGAATTAGCTAAAATTTTAAAAATATTCCTATCATTTTTTGTCACTTCAGGTGGTGGTTGATTTGGATCTGGCTTAGGTGGCAATAACATAGCTATCCCCCTATCATTTTTAATTGTTGTAGTAACAAGAAAAAAAATCAAAAGCAAAAAAGCAATATCAGCCATTGATCCATTAGGTATTTCAGCAGTAGCTCTATTTTTTCTAGCCATTTTTAAAGCTTTTAGAAAACTCTGAATATATTATGCCGCCAATAGCTACTCCTGACAATAAATAAACCAGGATCAGCATACCCCCAATAAATTTTGAAAGACCTGCATCTACCCCAAACTCTACATAAGATGGTAAAACTTCACTTCCAGAAATTAAGTAACCAACTAAAAACAAGATTAGTAATGCACTTAAACCCATACCTGCACCTTTCAAACTCTCAGGATTTTTTGAAGATATGTATATAGGAAACCCAATTGCTAACAAAGCCCCACTTATTACTAATGCATAAGCAAAAAATAATGCAAAATCAATTATATCTAAAAATAACATTTATTTTGAAAGTTTATTCTTAACTAATATATCAACCAAAGTAATTGAAGCATCCTCCATATTATTTACAAGAGAATCAATTTTTGACACTAGATAATTATAAAATAATTGAAGAATCACAGCTACAATAAGACCGCCAACTGTTGTTAGAAGAGCAATTTTTATACCCCCTGCAACTAGTGAAGGTGAAACATCACCTGCCTCAGCAATAGCATCAAAGGCTCCAATCATTCCAATTACCGTCCCCATAAATCCTAACATAGGCGCTAAAGAAATGAATAAAGAAATCCACACCATTCCCTTCTCAAGCTTTCCCATTTCAACTGATCCATATGAAATAATAGATTTTTCTACCATTTCAATTCCTTCACCAGATCTCATTAGACCCTGAGTAAAAATTGAAGCAACAGGTCCTGGTGTATTTTTACAAATTTCTTTTGCCGCATTAACACCTCCTTTGTTTTTTAAAGCATCATCAACGTCTGACAAAAGTTTTTTTGTGTCAGTAGTTGCTAAATTTAGTGTAATAATTCTTTCTATTGCTACAGCAAGACCCAAAATTAAACATAAAAGAACTACCCCCATAAACCGCCATCCTCCTTGTATAAACTGCTCTTTAATTACTTGGTGAAAACCTTTTGAGTCCACTTCTTCTTCAATAACCTCAATCTCTTCCTCTACAATAGGTTCATTTTCAACAATATTTTCTTCAACCACAGATGTGTCTGCAACCATTTCAACTGAATCAGAAGATGTTTCATCTTGTGCAACTAATAAATTTCCTACAAAAAGAAAGGCTAAAAGCAAGGTTATAGATAATAATTTTTTCATAATGTTTAATGATTAATTGTTAAGTTAATTTGATTCAAATTTGTCAAAAATATAACTAATAAAAGTAATATAAAAATACTTATCAATTTTTTTAGTTATACTATTTAGTAGAGAGGAAGGGATTCGAACCCTCGATACGAAGCTTAATCCGTATACACGCTTTCCAAGCGCGCGCCTTCGACCACTCGGCCACCTCTCTAAAATGAATAATTGAAAACAATAATTGATTACAAATCAAATAAATTTAATGCATTTTTAGATGTAATCTGAGCTATTTTTGATAATGGAATAGATGATGTTTTTGCAAGCATTTCTGCTATATATATAATGTTTGCCGGCTCATTTACTTTACCTCTATTTGGTTCCGGACTAAGAAATGGACTATCAGTCTCTAATACTAAATTTTCAATATTTATATTAAATAAAGTTTTCGGTAAATTAGAATTTTTAAAAGTGTATATTCCTCCAATACCAAGAAGAAAACCTAAATCAATTATTTGTTTTGCCTCAACAGAACTGCCATCAAAACAATGAAAAACTCCAGAAAGATTTTTGAAAATAGGTTTTTCTACAATTTTAATTGTCTCTTTTAAAGAATTTCTTGTATGAATAACTACAGGAAGATTATTCTCTAAAGCCCAATGACATTGTCTTTCAAAGGCATCAATTTGATATTTGTAATAATTAACGTCCCTATATAAATCTATACCGATCTCTCCTATTGCAACAATTTTAGTTTTATCAATAAAACTTTTGATGATTTGTAATTCATCAATATAATTATCTTTTACATAACATGGATGTAAACCAAGCATAGGATAGCATATTTCCGGGTATAAATTTGAAACTTTTAAAATTTTCTCAATAGATAAGCTATTTATATTTGGCATCAATATTTTATTAACATTATTATTTAAAGATGAATTTATTATAGAATCTATTTTTTTTGTATAATCTTCAAAATAAATATGAGCGTGTGTATCTATAAAATTTAAGTTATTCATTGATGTAAAAATATAAAATAGAGTTTAAAAAGAGTTAAAACTTAAATTTTGAATTTTAATTAAATTAAATTACGATATGAATGAAAAAATCATACTCGGGATAGACCCCGGGACTAATATAATGGGTTTTGGATTAATTAATTGCAGTCAATCAAAAATTACATTAATTCAATATGGGATAATATCATTAATAAAAGAATCAAGTCATCAAATTAAGCTTAAAAAAATTTTTGAAAAAATCACAGAATTAATTAAAGAATATAACCCAGATGAAATAGCTATAGAAGCCCCTTTTTTTGGAAAAAATGTTCAATCTATGCTTAAACTTGGAAGAGCCCAAGGGGTTGCTATGGCAGCAGGATTACGAAAAGAAATTCCTGTTTTTGAATATGCTCCAAAAAAAATAAAACAATCTATAACAGGAAACGGAAATGCTTCAAAAGAGCAATTAGCAAGATTTTTAATGAATTTTCTTGATTTTGAACATAATAATAAAAATAAATTTGATGCAACCGATGCATTAGGAGCGGCGCTTTGTCATCATTTCCAATCAAATATATCTCTTAAAAAAACTTCAACTTGGAAACAATTTTTAATAAAAAATAAAAGTAGAATTATAAACTAATTTTTTGTTTTATTTTATTAGATATGTTTAAAAAATCTTGATCAGTTAAAGTCAATTTATTGTTGGAAAAATCCATATCATTAATAGAATTGATTGGTATTAAATGAATATGAGCATGGGGAACTTCTAGACCAATTACAGACATTCCAATTCTTTTGCAAGGAATAGCTTTTTTCAATCCAATAGCTACCTTTTTTGAAAAAATATTTAATTCATTAAGCAAGTTGTCATCTAAATCAAAAAAATAATCTATTTCTAATTTAGGAATTACAAGTGTGTGACCTTCCATTAATGGAAATACATCCAAAAAAGCTAAAAACTTATCGTTTTCCGCAACTATATAAGCCGGAATTTCTCTATTGACAATTTTAGAAAAGATGGAGCTCATAGATTTATAGTGAAATGTTTAAAATTTCAAAAAAAACATTACCAGAAGGAGTTTTAATTGATACTTTGTCTCCTTCTTTTTTTCCTAATAAACTACTACCAATTGGAGATCTTACAGACAGTTTACCTTCTTTTAGATTTGATTCCTCTTCCGCCACAAGTTGATAAACAAATTCCATGTTATTTTTAGAATTTTTAATTTTTACTTTAGACAGAATTGAAACTTTTGAACTGTCAATTTTATTTCTTTCAATTACTTTAGCATTGCTAAGAACAGATTCTAATTTTGAAATTTTTAATTCATGAAGACCTTGCGCCTCCTTAGCAGCATCATACTCAGCATTTTCACTTAAATCGCCTTTATCACGAGCTTCCGCAATTTGATCAGCAATTTTTTTTCTCCCTATAGTTTTCAAGGAATGGAGCTCTTCTTTTAATTTAGAAAAACCTTCTTTAGTAAAATATGAAATATCTGTCATAATTTGATAAATAAAAAAACGGTTTTTATACCGCTTATGCAAATATAAATAAAATGATAAAAATTAGATACTGTTAAGAAAGATTGCAACCATAAAATAAATTGCTAATCCAAGAATATCATTTGTTGTTGTAATAAAAGGGCCTGAAGCTAAAGCAGGATTAACCCCTAATTTGTCAAGTAAAATCGGAGTTAATGTCCCCATTAATGAAGAAATTATTACTACTGTAAATAATGATAAAGAT
>CAZYIL010000016.1:0-19137 GCA_964646945.1 uncultured Marinoscillum sp.
CCCATTTCCCAAAAATTATCTTTTTTAAGACCATCTATAATTTTTTCTTCTTGAACTATAGATTTCCAAATTTTACAAGATTCATGATCTTTCTCTAGTTTTTCATTTTTATCACCACCGAAAATTGTAATAAATAATCTTTTTTGATCTAGTTTATATACTTTAGTAAGCAATTCCCAAGCAAGATTTATGGCCTCATTTTTAAAATAATCTCCAAATGACCAATTCCCTAACATTTCAAACATTGTATGATGATACAAATCTATACCCACTTCCTCAAGATCGTTATGCTTCCCGCTTACCCTCAAACATTTTTGAGTATTTGCTACTTTAGAGTACTTAACAGATTTATTTCCTAAAAAAAAATCCTTGAATTGGTTCATACCTGCATTTGTGAACATCAAAGTGGGATCATTTTTTATGACTATAGGAGCTGAATCAACTATTCTGTGTTGTTTTGATTCAAAAAAATCAAAAAATAATTTTCTAATTTTTTTAATTTTCATATTATTACAATAAAGTATTAGATTTTATTATTTTCTAATACAAAATATAAATATTAAATTGCGATTTACGCGTAAATCTAGTTTAAATTTTATCTTTAAAATGAGAAAAATAAAATATTATTATAATAATAAAACTTGCAAATATGAAGTTGTTAAGTTAAAGAAAAGAGAAATTTTTATAAAATATTTAGGTTTCTTCACTATTGTCATAATATGTAGCATTTTACTTATCTCAGCTTATGATACTTATTTTGAATCCCCTAAAATAATTTCATTAAAAAAAGAAAACGAAGAGCTCAAAACTCATTTTGAAATTCTTAACGAAGAAATAAAACTATCAAACAAAATGTTATCAAATCTTGAAGAAAGAGATGACAATGTATATAGAGTAATTTTTGAAGCTGAACCTATTCCCTCTTCAATTAGAAAAGCAGGTATTGGTGGTATTGAAAAATATAAAGACCTTTTAAACGGCAATCTAGAAAGAGAAGATATTATCATTGAAACATATAAAAAATCAGACGAGCTGAAAAGAAAAATGTATATTCAAACAAAATCATATGATCAACTAATTGAACTTGCAAATAAAAAAGAAGAACTTCTAGCTTCTATTCCAGCAATTCAGCCTGTTTCAAATAAAAATTTGAAAAAAATATCTTCAGGATACGGTAGAAGAAGTGATCCATATTTGAAAGTTATAAGAATGCATTGGGGAATAGATTTCTCTCTTGAAAGAGGAAATGATGTTTATGCTACTGCTGATGGTACTGTAAAGAGAGTGAAATCTAGTTTTGGAGGAATAGGCAAACACATATACATAGATCACGGAAATGGATTTATTACACTTTATGGACACTTAGACAAATATCTTGTAAGAAGAGGTCAAAAAGTCAAAAGAGGAGAATTAATAGCCTATAGTGGAAACTCCGGTAGATCTACAGCCCCCCATCTTCACTATGAAATAAGTAAAAACGGAAAAAAACTTAATCCAGTTCATTACTTTTTTAACGAATTATCACCGAGAGAATACGAAGAAGTTTTAAGATTAGCATCAATTGAAAACCAAGCTCTTGGTTCAACATTTTAAATTATAAAATGCCCTACATTGAAAAAGACATTGAAAAAAAATACTTCAATATTGGAGAAGTTGCTAAATTATTAAATGTAAATCCTTCATTAATTAGATTTTGGGAAGAAAAATTTGATTTAATAAATCCAAAAAAAATAAAAAAGGAAAGAGAAAATATACCAACAAGGATATAGATATAATAAAAAACATATATAGTCTTGTTAAAAAAAAAGGATTTACACTTAATGGAGCAAATGAGAAAATTAAAAGAGACACTAGATCCAAACCAGATGATAAAAAACATGAAATCTTAAATTCGCTTAATAAGATAAAAAAATCAATGAAAAATTTGAGAGATACTATTTAATTATATACCCAATATGTTTTTTAAATCATCATTATTTGAATCGGAATCTGCAAAATCGTCAAATGTTTTCTCTGTTACATTTATGATGTGATCTGAAATGAATTTAGCACCTTCAACTGCACCTTGTTTATTACTTTTAATACAACATTCCCATTCTAATACAGCCCAACCATTGTATCCATATTGAGTTAATTTTGAAAAAATTGATTTAAAATCAATTTGACCATCCCCTAATGATCTAAATCTACCTGGTCTATTTATCCAATCAGAATAACTCCCATACACACCTGCCCTTCCACTAGGATTAAATTCTGCATCTTTAACATGAAACATTTTAATATATTCATGATATATATCAATATGATCTAAATAATTAAGTTGCTGTAATACAAAATGACTAGGATCATAAAGCATTTTAACCCTTTTATGATTTTTAGTAGACTCCAAAAATCTTTCAAAGGTTATTCCATCATGTAAATCCTCACCCGGATGGATTTCATAGCACAAATCAACCCCATTTTTATCAAATTCGTTCAAAATAGGAATCCACCTATTAGCTAATTCTTGAAATCCAGTACTTACTAGACCACTAGGCCTTTGAGGCCATGGGTATACATATGGCCAAAGAAGAGCACCAGAAAAAGTAACGTGTACTTTTATTCCTAAATTATTACTTGCTTTTGCAGCTAACATTAATTGATTTACTGCCCATTCAGCTCTTTTATTTGGATTATTTCTAAACTCAGGTGGTGAAAAACCATCAAACATTTTATTATAAGATGGATTAACTGCAATTAATTGACCCTGTAAATGGGTGCTTAATTCCGTAATTTCAACACCACAAGAATTAATTTTAGATTTATATTCATCAGCATAATCTCTACTTTCAGCAACTTTCTTCAAATCAATACATCTATTATCCCATGTAGGGATTTGAACCCCTTTGTATCCTAAATCTGATGCCCATTTACAAATGCTTTCAATATCATTAAATGGATGTATATCATCCATAAACTGTGCTAAAAAAATACCAGGCCCTTTAATAGTTTTCATTTTATATATTTATCCATTTATTAGTTTTTGATGATTTAATCACTGCATCAATAAATTTCATACCCCTATACCCATCCTCTACAGTTGGATAATCATATTTACAATCATCTTTTAAATTATTTCTATTATTAATAACTGAGTAAGAAAAGTTTCGATATATATTGGCAAACGCTTCAATAAAACCTTCAGGATGACCAGATGGAGTTCTACAATGATTAAGTGCAAAATCTGACAAATAAGAATTATCTACTCCAGCTCTATAAATTTGATTAGGATTTCCATTTAACTTAAGTAACAGAGTGTTAGGAGTGGAATGTTTCCACTCAATACCACCTTTGTCACCCCAAACCCTAATTTTTAAATCATTTTCTTCACCTGAAGCTATCTGACTTGTCATTAAATTACCTTCAATATTATCTTCTAATGAAATTAAGACATTTCCATCATCTTCCAATAGTCTTCCTTCAACAAATACATTTACCTTTGAAAGAAGTTTTAAGATTTTTCTTTCAGTTACATATTCTACCATATTTGCTGCATGAGTTCCAATATCACCCATACTGCCTGCTTTACCAGATTTATTCGGATCTGTTCTCCAAGATGCCTGTTTATTATTAGTCGACTCTAAACTTGTTGTAAGCCATCCTTGCGGATATTCAACCGCAACTTTTCTAATTTTTCCTATTTTACCAGATGTAACAATGTTTTTTGCTTCTTTGACCATTGGATAACCGGTATACGTATGAGTTACAGCTAACGGGAGCCCTGTCTCATTAACTTTATTAACCAGTTTAATTGCTTGATCAGAATTAAAAGTCATAGGTTTATCAATAATAACAGGAAACCCTTTATCCAAAGCTTTAATTGCAGGATCAAAATGAATGTGATTAGGAGTTACTATTGAAACAATATCCATTCTTTTTGAACAATCTAATTTTGATTCTATATCAATCATTTCATCATAAGTTTTATATATTCTTTTAGAATCTAGATAAAGGTTTTTACCGGTCTCAATTGAATTTTGATAATCAGAACTAAAGGAACCACATACAAGTTCAATACAATTATCAAGAAACGCAGCATTTCTATGAATTGCTCCAATAAATGAGCCTAATCCGCCACCTATCATTCCCATTTTTATTTTGCCCATATAATAATTTTTTAATAGAAATTAATAATTATTTATTAAAGATGATAATAATTACTTATAGAATAATTGAGTCTTCTATTTTTTTTTTATTTAATCTAAAAAATTCATGAAATAAGTTAAATCTAGATTTACTCTTTGAAGTTTTTTTCTTATAATTACCATCCTCTTGAAGAACATAAGAATTACAATTGTCTTTTAAATTATAATTTAAGATAGTGATTACCTGTTTTCTAATTGAATCATCATTAATTCTAAATAAAGATTCAATTCTTCGTTTAAAACTTCTAATCATTACATCTGCACTCCCTGAATAAATTATTGGATTACCAGAATTATGAAAGTAATAAATTCTACTATGTTCCAAATAATCACCAACTATAGAAATTACTTCAATATTTTCACTTAATTTTTTTCTACCTGGTCTCAGACAACACATCCCTCTAACTATTAAACAAATTTTCACACCTGCATTACTTGCTTCATATAATTTATTAATAACATCTTTGTCCTGGAGAGAATTTATTTTTATACAAATTTTAGCTTCACATCCCTTCTTTACATTTGAAATTTCATTATCAATAAAATGAATTATTTTTTTTTTCATATAAATAGGTGCCGTAATTAAATTTTTATAATCATCTGGTATTGAATGACCTGTGATTACATTAAAAAATTCTAAACTATCTTTAGTATATTTCTTGTTTGATGTCATCAAACCTAAATCAGTATAAGTTTTTGATGTTGTTTCATTATAATTTCCAGTCCCCAAATGAGCATAATTTTTTACTTTTTTTCCTTCTCTTCTTGAAACTAATATCAACTTGGCATGTGTCTTCAATGTTCCAATACCATATATAACATAACATCCAGATTTTTCTAGCTTATAACCATTATTTAAATTATTTTCTTCATCAAATCTAGCTTTTGCTTCAAACAATACAGAAACATGTTTGCCATTTTCTGAAGCTTTTAAAAGAGCATCGATTACTCTAGAATTTTTAGCAGTTCTATACAATGTTATTTTTATTGATAATACATCTGGATCTTCTGCTGATTCATGAAGAAATTTAATTACCAGATCAAAAGAGTTATATGGATGATGTAAAAATAAATCTTTTTCAGAAAGAATTTGAAAAATATTTTTTCCATCTGAATCTTCCATATCAAATAATTTTATTGGAGAAGGATGTTCTGTTGATAATTCTGTTAACTCATCATATTCAAGAACCTGATTTAGAAATGACAAATCCATTATAGAATTTGGAGATAGCTTCATTATGTTATAATCATCAATTTTTAAAATTTCTTTCAGACTGTCCAAAAGATATTCATCAATTAAACTATCAACTTCAATTCTAACAACTCTACTAAATTTTCTATCCTTAAGTTTCTGTTTTAATTCCTCCAAGAAATTTGTTTCAATATCTTCAGATTCTTCTAATGTAAAATCACCGTTTCTAATAATTCTAAATAGACTTACGCTTTCAATAGATACACTTCTAAAAAGTTTTTTAATATACTTGTAAATTATTCTCTCAATAGGAATAAAATATATATTTTCATCAAGCTTATATTCAAAAAATCTTGGGATATTAATTGGAACCTGTACAAATGAGATTTTTCTGTTATTTTTAGATTCTTTAGTCTTAGTTACAACACCAAATATTAAAACTTTGTTCATAAGCATAGGAAATGAATGAAGATCATCAAAAACCATAGGTGTTAACATTGGAAATATTGTTTTTTTAAAATATTTCCTTGCTTTATTCCTACCATCATCATCTAACAAATCAAAATCACCTATAAAAATTTTTTCTTTTTCCAAAACTGGAAGCATAGAGTTAACAAAATAATCATTAAAATCATTAAAAAATCTCTGAGACTCATTCAATAGATATTCCCTAAAAGGATTTTCCCTCATCCCTGAATAATCAATCCTTTTTTTATTGTTGTCAATATAATTGTAAAGACTCCCTACCCTTACTTCGAAAAATTCATCAAAATTTGATGAAACAATAGATAAAAATTTTAGCCTATCAACAATATTTCTTTTTTTACTCTTAACTTGATCTAAAACTCTATAGTTGAATTTCAACCAACTTAAGTCTCGGCTAATTAATTTACTCTGATTAATATTCTTGGAATCCATTAAAGATTTTCAAGAACAGACATAACTTCCTTTACATGATTCCTTGATTCTGCTAATAATTCTCTTTCCTCAGCATTCAACTTTAGTTCTATAACTTTTTCAATACCATTTGAGCCAAGAACTACAGGGACCCCCAAATAACAATCACTAACTCCATATTCTCCCTCAAGCTTAACACAAACAGGAAAAATTCTTTTTTGATCTTTTACTATTGCTTCAACCATTTGAGCAGCAGCTGATCCAGGAGCATACCAAGCAGAGGTTCCCATTAATTTAACCAACTCTCCTCCTCCAAACTTTGTTCTCTCTATTATTTTTTGAAGCTTTTTATCATCTATTAGTTCGGTAACTGGAATACCAGAAACTGTTGTATATCTTGGTAATGGAACCATTGTGTCACCGTGACCACCTAATAACAAGGCCTGAATGTCTTTTGTAGAAACATTTAATTCATAAGAAATAAACGCTTTGAATCGTGCCGTATCTAAAATTCCCGCCATTCCCATAATTCTTTCTCTAGGAAATTTAGATGAAAGATGAGCCTGATAAGTCATTACATCTAAAGGATTAGAAACAATTATTAAGATGCAATCCGGAGAATATTTAACAATATTTTCTGTAACAGATTGTACAATCTTTGCATTTGTTCCAATCAAGTCATCTCTGGACATGCCTGGCTTCCTTGGTAATCCAGATGTAATCACAACTACATTGGAATCTTTAGTTAATGAAAAATCATTGGTCGATCCAATTGTCTTAGTATCGTATAAATTTATTGATGATTTTTGAAAAATATCCAAAGACTTTCCTTCAGATAATCCTTCTTTAATATCAACTAAAACAACTTCATTTGATACCTCTCTATAAGCTAATATATCAGCACAAGTCGCTCCAACATTACCTGCACCTACTATTGTTACTTTCATGTTTTTCTAAAATAATATTTAAAATGAATTACAAAATTATGAAAATAGGATTAAAAGATTAATTATTATCAATTTAAATAATAGAAATCTTTAAAATTTTTTTAGTTTTATCTGTAACCTTATAATTATCATCAATTTGATGACCAATAAGCCATATAATTTTGTTTTTATGTAATAATACTCCCTGAGAAATTTTAATATAATTTGGGACTTTTTTATCAATAAGAAAATCACTTACCTTTTTCCTTCCATTTAAGCCATATGGTCTAAAAGAATCACCATCCTGCCACTTTCTTATTATGAAAGGAAAATTAATTTTTCCAAAATCTAAATGAGCAATATTAGAATGCTTTGAAATATAAAAATTAGAATCATCAATTATCTCAAACTTAATTTTATTATTAAAAAAATTATACTTTCCATTTTCAGTGACATTAATATTTAGTTTTTCTACATTTTTTTTCTCTAAAATAAATAAGGAATCTCTTTCAAGAATTAATTTATGTGTATTAGACTCAAAATGTTTTCCTGGAATGCCCTGAATAGATTTAATGATATTACTTAATTGGTCATAATTAAATCCAAATTGAAGTAAATATTCTTTTAAGAGAAAAAAACTTTTGTCTCTTTTCTCCCACATTAAAAAATCGACTTTTAAACCATTATTTAAATTTTCAGCACATTGTTTAATTATATCAATTAATGAAAATTCAATAAATTTTTCAAACTCAAAAAATCTATTGCTGGTATCATTGATAGATTTTTCTAATGATGGATTTATTTCTTTAAGATAAGGAACAATGTTTAATCTTATTTTATTCCTATTATATTTTAGCAATTCATTAGAAGTGTCATTTCTCCACACCAAATTGTTTTTAATAGCATAGTTCTCTAATTCATCTCTTGTGAAATTCATTAAAGGTCTAAAAATTTTATCTCTAAACACTTTAATTCCACGAATTCCTCTATATCCAGTAGATTTAGAAAGATTATATATAACAGTTTCAACATTATCATTTAAGTGATGGGCTGTACACAAAAAATCTATTTTAGTTTTTTTCAAAAGTTTATCGAACCAATCATATCTTAAATATCTAGCAGACATTTGCAATGAAATTTTTTTTATTGCTGAATTTTTCTCAGCATTCATGTTCTTAGAATAAAAATTTATAGCATTTAATTTTGAAATTTCTTTTACAAATTTCAAATCTTCTTTGGAATCAGAGCCCCTTAAATTATAATTACAATGACATACAGAAAATTTGATTTTATTTTTTAAAAATAAATCAAACATACACATGGAATCTAAACCACCACTTATAGCCAAAAGAAAAGAATTATTGTTCAAATTAAAGCCATATTCATAAAACAATTTTTTGAATTTATCGTTAAAAGTTTCATTGCCCATAAAGCAAAACTAATTAATCATTTATAGTAATTTTTATTTATAATAATATCTATTCTATTTTTGTATAATGAAAAATTATAGTTCAATATTAATAGTGTTGTTTTTTTCTTTATTTCCATTGATTAAAAAATTTAATCAAAAAAAAGAAAAAATTAAATATAAAGCTGATGAGCTTCAATATATAAGAATAAAAAAAGAACCCGTAAGGAAACTTATAAATAATGTAATATTTACTCAAGGATTAACTACAATAAAATGCGATTCTGCATATTATTTTAATAAACAAAAAATAATGGAAGCATATAGTAATGTTATTATAACCGACAAAGACTCAGTTATTATAACAGCAGATAAACTAATCTATAATGGAAATAAAAAATTTGCCGATTTATCAGGAAATGTAGTTTATAGAAAGAAAAATAATGTTTTAAAAACAAAAAATTTAGTTTATGATTTTATAAATAAAATTGGGAAATTTAGAAATAAAGGAAGATTATCTGATCAACAAAATATTCTTATTAGTGATTTCGGAGAATTTAATTCAGATAATAATTATTCTTTATTTAATAAAAATGTTGAATTAATATCTCCTGATTATACTTTAAAATCTGATACTTTAAAATATTATTCAGACTCCAAAATCGCATATACTTTTGGTCCTACAGAAATTATAACAAAGGATAGCGTTATCGTAAATGCAAACGGAGGTGAATTTTTTACTGATATCAAATTTACAGAATTTGAAAAAAGCTCAATAGAAACGAATGAATATTTCTTAGAAGCAGATGAAATAACTTTGAATAAAAATAAAGAATATTATTCAGCATTAGGAAATGTAAAACTTATTTCAAAATTTTCTAATTATATTATTACCGGAACAAAAGGTTTTGTTGATAAAAAAAAAAATATTACCAAAGTTTATGAAAACCCTATCTTAAAAAAAATAATACCATATGACACATTTTATTTATCCTCTGATACTATTATTGCTTTTGAAAATATTAATTACAATGAAAGAAAGATTGTAGCTTTTAACAATGTTAAAATTATTAAAAAAGGATTGGAAGGTAAAGCAGATTCAATCTCATACTTATTAAAAGATTCTTTGATTACAATGTTTAATCAACCTATAATTTGGAATGAAAATAATCAGATAACATCTGATACTATAGATTTTTTGTTAGTAAATAATTTAATAAAAAAAATGATTCTAAATAAAAACTCCTTTATAATATCTCTAGATACCATGGAAAATTATAATCAAATAAAAGGAAGAAATATGGTGAGTTACTTTGATGATAACAATTATATAAATAATATTCAAGTCATTGGAAATGGAGAAAGTATCTATTTTGCACTTAATGAAAAGAAAAATTCAATTATTGGATTAAATTATATGATTTGTAGCGATATGAATATTAGATTTGAAAATAATGAAATAAAAGATATTACTTTTTTTAAAAATCCTAAAGCAAAACTTATTCCCCCTCATGAAATAAATGACGATGATTTACATTTAAAAGGATTTTTATGGAGAGAAGATGAAAGGCCCGATCTAGAAGATGTAGTTTATTATTTTAGAAAAAGAATATATTTGCGGAATGAAGATTAAAAAAATATTTATAATAATATTATTTATAAGTTTTTCTTGTAGTGATTACAGAAAATTGTTTAAAACTGAAGGATATGAAAAAAAACTTGGAGCAGCACTAAATTATTATGAAGAAGAAGAATATTATAAGGCAAGCACTTTATTTGAAGACATTAAACCTTTGGTCAAAGGGACAAACAAATCTGAGCTAGTTGATTTTTATTTTGCATATTGTCTCTACCATCAAAAACAATATATTCTCAGCGCCAATTATTTTAAAGAATTTATAGAATTATATTCTAGAAGTGAAAGAGTTGTTGAAGCAGAATATTTATATGGGTACTCTTTATATAAAGATTCACCAAATTTTGATTTAGATCAATCTAGTAGTTTTAAAGCAATTGAAGTTATTCAAAACTTTATAAATAAAAACCCATATAGTGAATTTTCTAAAGATGCGACTGATTTATTACAAGAATTAAGAATAAAGATTGAAAAAAAATATTTTTTTAATGCAAAACAATATTTCAAGACAAGAACTTATAAATCAGCTATAATAGCTCTAAAAAACTTTCAAAATGAATTTCCTGGATCAATTTTTGATGAAGAATCATACTATTTAATTATTTTTTCTCAATACACAATTGCTAAATCGAGTTTTGAAGAATTACAAAAAGAACGATTTAAAAAAGTGACTGATTATTATATAGAATTTATTGATAAATACCCTAATAGTGCTTTTATAAAAGAAGTAGAAAAAATGTATATTGAAAGTTTAGATATTTTAGGTACATTTGCAGAAAATAAATAATCATAAATATGAAAATTAAATCATCATTAAACACTAGAGACTTTCAGAATTTGTCATCAAAAACTGGAAACATTTATAAATCAGTTACTATAATTGGCAAGAGAGCCAGACAAATTTCTGCAGTTCAAAAAGAAGAGTTAAATTCAAAACTAGCAGAATTCGCGTCTGATGTTGATCATTTAGAAGAAATTTTTGAAAATAGAGAACAAATTGAGATTTCTAGATATTATGAAAGATTACCTAAGCCAACAACGGTTGCAACTGACGAACTTTTAAATGATGAATTAGTATTTAGGAATAGTAAAGATTCTGAATCTGATCAAGAAAAATAGAAGATTAAAACTTTATATTTTTTTGAATTTTCAATTACCTTTTATGAAATATTTTCTTTTTTTATTTTTTTTTTCTTTTCAATCAATTAGTTATTCTCAAGAATTAAATGCAAGTGTTATAATAAATTCAGATAATGTAGAAACTAGTGAAAAATATATTTTTGATGAAATGGAAATAGAATTTCAACAATTTCTAAATAATCAAAAATGGACTCAAGAAACATATAATAACGAAGAAAAAATAAAATGCAATTTTATAATTAACATAATTAATTTACCTTCAATCAGCAATTTTGATGCTTCTGTTCAGATTTTATCATCTAGACCTATCTTTAATTCTTCCTATGAATCAATAGTTATCAATCATGGAGATAAAGACTGGTCTTATGAATACGTTTCTTCTCAACCTTTAGAGTTCAATGAAAATAACTTTAACAACAACATAACATCTCTTTTGGCTTTTTATGCTTACATTATAATTGGAATGGATAATGACACATTTGAAAAATACGGTGGTGAAAAATACTTTCAAAAAGCTTGGAAAATAGTTAATAACGCCCAACAATCTAATTATATAGGATGGGATCAATTTGGATCAAATAATAATAGATATTGGTTAGCTGAAAACTTACTTAATCCTGAACTTAAAACCGTTAGATCATCTTATTATAACTACCATATCAATGGACTTGATATTTTTGAATCTAATTCTGAAAAAAGTCGAGATAATATAATTAATGATTTAAAAAATATATTTGAAGTAAATAACATTAAACCTAATACAATCTTGATTAAATCCTTTATTAATTCAAAATCAAATGAAATAATCAACATTTTTTCAAAAGGAATAATCAATAAAAGAAAAGAAGCATATAATCTTTTGTTAAAAATAGATCCAAGCAAAACTGAAGAATTTTCAAAAATTCTTAATTAATTTTTAAATGTCATTTATAAATAAATTTATACCGAAATTCCTTAGAGAAAGTATAAATTATTTTAGAAAAAATGGATTTAAAAAAACTTTAAAAAAACTTGGATGGAAAATGATTTTGTTAATAGTCATATATTATTTAATTAGAGATTCTATTCTTTACATTATTATACCTTACTTTGTAGGTAAAGAATTAAATTATTTTTAAAAAATCATGAATAACCTTCTTAAAAAGAAAAATGGTATAATTTTTGGAGCTTTAGATGAAAATTCAATTGCGTGGAAAGTGGCTGAAAAATGTCATGATCAAGGTGCTAATTTTGTTCTAACTAATGCTCCAATTGCTCTAAGAATGGGGAAAATTAATGAGTTAGCAAAAAAATGCAATTCTGAAGTTATACCTGCTGATGCAACTTCAATAAATGATTTGGAAAATCTTTTTAAAAAATCTAAAGTAATTCTAGATGGTAAAATAGATTTTGTTTTGCATTCAATTGGTATGTCTCCTAATGTAAGAAAAAACAAGAATTATGGAGATTTGAATTATGATTGGTTTCAAAAAACTTTAGATATTTCAGGTATTTCATTCCACAAAATTATGCAAATATGCGAAAAGCTTGATGCAATAAAAGAATGGGGTTCTATTGTTGCTTTATCTTATATAGCTGCTCAAAGAACTTTTCCGTTTTATTCTGATATGGCCGAAGCAAAATCAGTTTTAGAATCAATCACTAGAAGCTATGGTTATCGTTTTGGAAAAATAAAAAATGTAAGAGTCAATACTATTTCTCAATCACCTACTAAAACTACTGCTGGAAAGGGAATAAAAGCCTTTAATAGTTTTTACAAATTTACTAATAAGATGTCTCCTCTTGGAAACGCATCTTCGGATGAATGTGCAAATTATTGTGTTTTTTTATTTTCAGATTATAGCAGAAAAATTACAATGCAAAATTTATTTCACGATGGCGGATTTTCAAACACAGGTATTTCAGAAGAAATTATTGAAAAATTTGATTAGAGAAAAAATTGAATTATGATTTTTTTTCCAAATGCAAAAATTAATATAGGATTAAATATAATTTCAACCAATCAAGATGGATATCATAACTTAGAATCATGTTTTTGTCCAATAGATTATCATGATATAATTGAAATAAAAAATTCAAATACTTTTTTGTTTCAAACTAGTGGAATCAAGATTCCTGGTAATAAGAAGGATAACATTATTCTAAAATTATTAAAAGAAATTAATAATAGATTCAATCGCTTAGAAATATTATTACATAAAAATATTCCTATAGGAAGTGGGCTTGGTGGAGGTTCATCAGATGCAGTATTCTCTTTATTAACATTAAATAAATTAATGAATTTGAAAATGAATACAAATCAACTGTATAATATCGCAAATCGTTTAGGAAGTGATTGTCCTTTTTTTTTAAAAAATAAATTAAGTTATGTGACAGGAACAGGAAATCTTTTAAGAGAAATTAAAATAGATTTAAAAAACAAAAAAATTATTGTTATGGTACCAAATATTCATATATCAACTAAAAAAGCATTTGATAATATCAAAATCCAAAAGCCTAAATATTCTCTTTTAAAAGTGCTTAATAATGAACCAATTGAAAAATGGAAAAATTATATATTTAATGATTTTGAAAATTATGTTTTCAAAAAATTCAGAAGTATAAAGCAGACTAAAGAAAATCTTTACAAAAATGGAGCATTATATTCTAGTCTCACTGGAACAGGATCAGCCGTATATGGTATTTTTGAAAAAGATAAATCAATTAATAAAAACTTGTTTACAAATAATTTAATAATTGAAACTAAAACTTTACAATAAAATTTTAAAAATGTTTCCAACCTTGAGCTACTATTTTTATATTCTCACCATTTTCTTTAACTAATATTTGGTTTTTTTTTCTAATAAAATATCCGATTGATGTTATATCAATTTCTTTATCAGAAATCGATTTATAATCTGATTCACTGACTGAAAATAATAATTCATAATCTTCTCCTCCATTTAAAGCACAAGTAGTAGAATTCAAATTTAATTCTTCAGAAACATTTTTAGTAGAATCTAAAATAGGAATTTTTTTTTCATAAATTTTTACTCCAAGATTAGACTGTCTTGATAAATGTATCAATTCAGAAGCTAGACCATCTGAAATATCAATCATTGCGCTAGGTACAATTTTTTTTTGTCTAAATAATTGATAATATCTTTTCTTGGTCTAGGTCTTAGCTGTTTTTCAATCAAATCTTTGTAATTAGACAATTCAGGTTGCATTTTCGGATTAGATAAAAATACGGATTTTTCTCTTTCTAGAATTTGAAGTCCTAAATATGACCTGCCTAAATCTCCTGACACACATATTACATGTCTTTCTTTTGCTGTACTTCTAAGTGTTAATTTTGGTTTTGAAATAATTCCCATTACTGAAACAGAAATTATTAATCCTGTTCTAGATGAAGTTGTGTCTCCACCAACAAGATCTATACAAAATTCTCTGCAAGCAATTTTTACACCTTCATAAAATTCATTTATAGCATCTAATGAAAATCTATTACTTAACCCTAAGTTTAATATTAATTGCTTTGGAGTTCCATTCATTGCATAAATATCAGATAAATTAACAGAAACAGCTTTATATCCTAAATGTTTTAAAGGATGATAAGACAAATCAAAATGTACTCCTTCCATGAGCATATCACTAGAAATAAGATAAAAATTATTTTTTGATTTTCTGATTACAGCAGCATCATCACCAATTCCTATTATTGAAGATTTATCTTGAACTATAAATTTTTTTTTAATTTTATCAATTAAACCAAATTCTCCAATGGACTCTATACTATTTTTATTTATCATTTTTTTTATAAAATTAAAATGAGATTTGATTAAATAATATTATTTTGCAAATAAAAAATATATTAATGATTAAAATCAAAGAAAAAGCAATTAAAAAATTAAAAGAATTGAAAGTTTCTGAAAAATATAATTCAAATTATAATTTAAGGGTGTTGGTAAAAGGAGGAGGTTGTTCTGGTCTTAAATATGATTTAAAATTTGATGATAAGATTTCAAATGATGATAAAATTTTTGAAGGTGAAGGATTAAAAATTATCGTTGATAAAAAAAGTTTGTTTTATTTGATTGGAACTGAATTAGATTTCAGTGAAGGTTTAAATGGAAAAGGTTTCGAGTTTAAAAACCCAAATGCTTCTAGAACGTGTGGTTGTGGAGAAAGTTTTGCATTATAAACCTTAATAAGCTCTTGTTTTTTTGCCCTCAACAAAATTTATAAATGCTTGGTTAGCTACCCTATTTCCACCACTAGTTGGATAATTCCCTGTAAAATACCAATCTCCTAAATGGTTAGGGCAAGCCTTATTTAAATTTTCTATAGTTTGATAAATTATTTTGAGATCTGAATTCATAAATTTAGGTTTTATGATTTCAGAAATTTTATCAGAAATTTCTTCATAAGAAAACAAATCATATAATGACTTTACATGATTAATCGGATTTTTTGCATTTAATGATTTTTTGCATTTTAAATATGTTTTTTTTATATGGGATTTCATTTTCCTGTCCTTAATTAATTTTATTAATGCTCTAAAAGCAACAAACTGATTCATTTTACTCATATCAATTCCATAACAATCTGGATATCTAATCTGAGGGGATGAAGAAACAAAAACAACTTTTTTAGCTTTTAACTTACTTAGCAAACTTAATATGCTTTTTTCTAATGTAGTCCCTCTTACTATAGAATCATCAATAATCACTATAGAATCTTTTGCTGAATTAACTATTTGAAAAGTAGTATCATATATGTTAGAAACAAGATTACCTCTCCCTTTATCACTTGCAATAAAAGTTCTCATCTTGATATCTTTTGAAATAAGGGTTTCCATTCTAACTTTTAAAGACATTATTTCTTTTAAAGATTCTTTATCGGTAGTTTCCTTAGAAAGTATATCTAATCTTCTTTTATTAAGATCATCTTTAAGAGAATCTATTAAACCATAAAAACAAGTTTCTGAAGTATTAGGGACATATGAAAAAATAGTATCTCTATAATTTGAGTCAATAGATTTAAGTATTTGAGGAACCAACAAGCTTCCTAATTTTTTTCTTTCTTTGTAAATTTCAGGATCACTACCTCTTGAAAAATAAATCCTCTCAAAAGAACAAGCTTTTTTTTCTAATGGTTCAAGAATCTTTTTTATTTTGAAACTGCCATCAACATTAACAATTAGAGCATGTCCTGGAGGTAATTCTTTAATACGAGAATATTCACATTCAAAGGCAGTTTTAATAGGAGGTCTTTCACTCGTTGCTACAATTACTTCACTATCTGTGTAATAATAAATCGGTCTTATTCCATTAGGATCTCTAACAAGAAATGCAGACCCATTTCCAATGAGCCCAGATAAAGCATATCCTCCATCAAAATTTTTAAATGAATTTTCTAACACATAACCTATATCTATTTCTTTTTCAATTTTTTTTGAAATTTCTATTTTTGAGAACTTATTTTGATATTTTTTAAAAATTCTGATGTTTTCTTCATCCAATAAATGACCTATTTTTTCCAAAATTGTAACTGTATCAGATTTTTCTTTGGGACTTTGACCTATATCTATTAATTGATTAAATAAATGATCCAAATTAGTCATGTTAAAATTACCAGCTAAAATTAAATTTCTACTTTTCCAATTATTCTGTCTTAAAGTAGGAGCACAATTTTGAATACTATTTTTTCCAAAAGTTCCATATCTTAAATGACCTAGCCATAATTCACCTGAAAAGCTGATGTTCTGTTTTAGCCATTTCGAGTTCATCCATTTTTTTGATTCATTCTTGTTCATACAATTAGATAATTTTTTATTTATCTTATTGAAGATAACCTGAATAGAATCATTTTGAATAGACCTATAACGATTAATATATTTGGTTCCAGGTTCTAAATTCATCTTAATTGATGCAATACCAGATCCATCTTGACCTCTATTTCTTTGCTTATGCATTAGAAGAAACATTTTATTTGCCGCATAAAATATACTTTTATATTTATCAAGATAAAACTGCAATGGTTTTCTTAATCTCATAAAAGCAATACCACATTCATGTTTTATGATTCCACTCATTTTCTATAATATTCTATCCATAAATTTCTATTTTTATTGATTTAGAATCAACACCTAAACTTCTTAAATTAGCTTTAGCTTCTTTTATCATATCTCTCCATCCACATAAATAAAATAACGGTTCTTTTTGATGCTTTTTTTGATTTAATATTTTTTTATAAATTTCATGAACATATCCATTATCATTATTCCATTTTTCCCTAGATAAAATCGGAATATAATTGACATTATCTAACTTATTAGAATATTCAAGCATTTCATTATAAAATAATAAGTCTGATATCATTCTAGTACCAAATATTAAAAAAATTTTTTGATATTTAATATCATACTTTTCAATAAAATGTAACATACTTCTAAAAGGAGCTATTCCAGTACCTGTACAAATAAAAAAAATGTCTCTATCAATTTTATCTGGTGAAACAAATTTTCCTAATGGACCTTTAATTTCAAACTTTTCTCCTTGTTTAATTTTATTAAACAAATAATTTGACATTATTCCTCCATCAATCTTTACAATAACTAATTCAATTTTATTCTGATCGTTAGGTATAGATGCTATCGAATAACTTCTCATAACATTATTAACCTTTATATGAATAAACTGCCCCGGTTTGAATAAAAAAATTTTATTAGGAGATATATTTACAATAAATCTCCACGTAGATTTTGTTTCTTTAATAATTGAATCTAGGTACGCTTCAATCCACATTTCTATTGATTTAGGAACGACAAATTTAAAGCAGTAAATTAATAAAAAAAATTAATTGTATTTTTCAAAGAATTTTTTCTTAAATGCTTTAAAAAATAAGATTAATTAAAGTAATTAAAAAGTCAATACCTATTTTAATTTTTTTCTTTGAATAATTTAATTCATATTTGACAAATCTATATCAAATATAGATTTTCTTCATTAATATAAACCACTATCATATGCATGAGGATTACTGGAATAGGTGTTTGAATTTAATAGAAAAAAAATTAGAAGCACAAAGTTATATAACATGGTTTAAACCAATTCAATCTATTTGTTATAATGATAATATATTAACTCTCCAAGTTCCAAATAAGTTTTTTTATGAATGGATAGAAGAACATTACCTTGAATTATTAAATGATTCAGTAGTTAAAATATTAGGAAATAAAGGGAAAATAGAGTACAAGATTAGTGAAGATATATCTAATCTCCATTCTAAAGAAAAAAAATCAGATTCTATATTCAAGAATAAAAAAATAGTTTCAGATATGATTATATCAAATCTAAATTCTAATTATAATTTTGAAAATTTTGTAGAAGGTAAAAATAACAATATCGCTATAAATGCTAGTAAAAGTATTTCAGAAAATCCAGGGATAAATCCTTTTAATCCTTTGTTGATATATGGAGAGGTTGGACAGGGCAAAACTCACTTGTTGCATTCTATTGGAAATGAGACCCATCAAAATAAAAAAAATCATAGAATTTTTTATACAACTTCAGAAAAATTTACCAGCCAATTTATATCAGCTCTTAGAAACAATAAAGTTGAAGATTTTACGAACTTTTATATGAATATAGATTTACTTCTAATAGATGACGTTCAGTTTTTTTATGGAAAAGAAAAAACACAGGAAATATTTTTTCATATTTTTAATCATTTGAATCTTAATAAAAAACAAATAATTATTACATTGGATA
>CAZYIL010000017.1:0-10771 GCA_964646945.1 uncultured Marinoscillum sp.
TTTATTTACAGATTATCTATCTTCCTTAAAAAGAAAGTTGATAAAAAATAAATTATTTAAAATAAGTAAAGGAGATGTAGATATTAATTATAAAATTTTTGCTCCAAATAAATAGAAAATGGATAATGTTTTAGAAAAAATTAATAAAAAATATATTAAATCAACGGGGATATCTATTGACACTAGAAAACTTAAAAAAGGCAATTTATTTTTTGGTATTAAAGGTGATCGATTTGACGGAAATGATTTTATAAAAAATGCATTAGAAAAAGGAGCTTCTTTTACAATAACTTCTGATAAAAAATTTAAAAATAACAAAAATTGTATTTATGTTGAAAATACATTAAACTGTTTACAAAATCTCGCAAAACATCATAGAATTAAATTAAATATTCCTGTAATTGGAATTACTGGAAGTAATGGTAAAACTACTACTAAAGAGTTAGCCTCATTGGTTTTAAAGACTACTTATAAAGTGTATTCAACAAAAGGAAATTATAATAACCATATAGGAGTTCCTTTAAGTATTCTAGAATTGAATGAATCCCATGAGATTGCTGTTATTGAGATGGGGGCAAGTAGTTTAGGGGAAATATCCACATTATGTGAATTTTCTCAACCTAATTTAGGTCTAATTACAAATATTTCTCCAGTGCACCTAGAAGGTTTCGGTAATTTTGAATCTGTAATAAGAGGTAAATCTGAACTTTTTGATTATTTGATAAAAAATGATGGCGTAGCTTTTATAAATAACAATGACAATGTGCTTTCAAATTTTTCAAAAAGATTTGAAAAACCCTATTTGTTATTTGGAGAGACATCTTTTCTCAAATGTGAATATTTGGGGGCGGATCCTTATATCCGTTTTTCTGTAAACGAAGATGAGATTGTTCAAACTAAAATTATAGGAGATTATAATTTTGAAAATATAGTATCAGCTATTTCAATCGGAAAGTATTATGGTGTAGATGAATCTTATGCTGCTCAAGCTATTTCTAAATATGAACCAAATCAAAACCGATCACAGGTTATTGAAAAAAATAATTTTAAAATTATTTTGGATGCATATAATGCAAATCCAACTTCAGTTTTAAAAGCTCTTCAAAACTTTTCTAACCTAGAAGGAAAAAAAATAGTATTTTTAGGTGATATGTTTGAGTTAGGAAGAAGAAGCAAAATAGAACATAAAAAATTAGGTAAACTTTTAAATAATTTTAATTTTGATGTTGTTTATTTAATAGGAGAAAAAATGCAGCATGCTTTTGAAAATTATCCTTCAGCTATTTATTTTAAGAATAAAAAAGATATATATAACAATTTAAAAGAATTTAATTTTGAAAACAGCACAGTACTTTTAAAGGCATCTAGGGGAATGCAATTTGAAAAAATAGTCAAAAAAATTAATTAATTATTGGTTGTATGACCAAAAAAAGAATTATGCTATTCAATAGCAAATGGTGATGTTAAAGTTTCCTATAAATTAAAAAACAAGATCAGTTAATTTATCAAATCCTTATGACTACTCAATTGAGAAAATCGAAGTTAATAATCATTTTGAGCTTGAAATTAATATGTCAGAAGGGGGGGTGCTATAAGTATTTAAAAAAATAAACCATCCCAATTTCTAAGGATGGTTTATTTATGATTTTTAATTATTTGCTAGCATCTGGACCTTCGTAGAATACTACTTCATAAATCACAGACTGAGAAAATTTTCCATTTGGGAGAAGATTGTTTATTTCTTCTAAACCTTCAGGCAAATCAGCTCCATTAGGAAAAGCATTTAACGCACCACTTAAAGTAGTGAAATGATCAATAGTAGCAACATTCCACGAATATGCATTTCCAGTTGGAGACACAACTCTATGAACTTCCCATCCTGCCCAAGGGGAGTCTGGGTTATTAACATGTTCTCTTATAAATGGTTTCCAAACTTTGTTTTGGAGTTCAATGAATTTTCCTAAATCACTTGGATTAGCATAATTCACTACAATATAATTTCCAGGTTTTGGATTTTCAGCAAATACCTGAATTGCAGGAGCAGTATGAACAGTGCCACGTACCCCAGCAGACTTTACATATCTCAAACCGAGCGGAGAACCAGAACCCCAAGGAGAATTATCAAGATCAGTTAATTTATCAAATCCATTATAAAAAAAGTAGTTATGACGATCTGATGTATTACCGTTAACTTTTCTAAGTAATCCCCAATGCCTCATCCTCCCATCAGCAATAGCAGATTTAACTGCTTTTCTATAAACCTTATCCTCGTTTGACAGAAAATTAGCAAGATCCCCTTGACTTATATTTCTAAATTGCCAAGTAGCGATTTCATGATCAGTTTGATCCAAATTATCTTGAGCAAAAGATGATACCGTAAAACATACAATTATTAATAAATTAAATATATACTTCATTTTATTTATGTTTATTTTTCTATTTTAATAGAAATTATATCCAACATTATTGGTATATGGAGTTAATCCATTTTGTCCTCCAACTAGTAGAGCAGTAACTCTTTCAGCTAACTTACTTGGATCATCATTTAATCTCCAATCCAAGTATGCTTGGTATTTATCAAATGATTCCCAATATTCAATAATAAAGTAAGTTCCAGATTCTTCATTAAAAAATGCCTCAAGATGTGTACAGCCATCATAATTTCTAGTGGTTTTGAGGCCTTCTTCTAAATCCATCATTTCCTGAACCTTCTCGTAGTTACCTTTTTTAATCTTTAAAGTAGCAACTACTACATTCCTTTGAACAGGTCCAACAGCATTAATCATTCCAGTAGCATCAAAAAATTCTCCAGAGGAGACGATTTTACCATCTTTAAATGTAAAATAATGATATGAATCAAGAGAAAATTTTCTGCCAGTTGAAATACTTTCTCCACTCCAATTTCCATAAACTCTGACACTTCCATCAGGCTTTAGTGTAACTGTATCGATACCTGGTAACCAAGTGGGATTATTAAATTTTACGTTTTTATAATTATTAGTATAAAATTCACCTACTTGTAGAGAAACATCGTAATTAACTTGACCCATACCATACATAGGAGCCTGATCAAGTAGATCCTTCGAAACAACTTCTTTCCATAAATCAATATTACTTGTTTCAAATGCTTGTACCCATTTTTGGGCTATTTTTTTATTTGCTTCATAGTCTTTGTGAGATGTATCACATCCATATAATACTATTGCACAAACTATAATTAATAATTTTTTCATTTTTTTATGATTTAGTTATGCTATAATTTTTACAGGTTGTAAATATAGATAAAATATATTATTGATATATTTGCTCACTTTTTTAGGGCTCTTAGCTCAGCTGGTTCAGAGCACCTGCCTTACAAGCAGGGGGTCGCTGGTTCGAATCCAGCAGGGCCCACCAAAAATAAGCCCACTGGAAAGTGGGTTTTATTATTTACTCAAAAATTATTTCTTATACAGTAATTGTCAGAGTAACAGGATTAACTCCTACTAGATTTGACAACTCAGAAGGTATCCTAATAGATCACTCACTAATTAATATATCAGGATTACAATTTACACCCTATTTACATGATTACAGTAAGATTCAAAACTAAAATTTGTACCACTTTTTGCACTACTTATTAATCTAATATTTTAAAAAAGATAGAAATTATAATCTTAAGACCCACAAATTTACGTCTTTGTCTTTTGGTAAGGTGTTTTTATTTTTTAAAAAGGAAAACTAGGGTGATAATAGAAATAATGCCTAGCAATTTTTCAGAGCCAAGTATTCTCAATAATTCTGAAGAATGATAAAGGACATCCTTATCAAATAATTTTATTTCTGTGGTTAATTGAAATAATACAGCTGTTGCAGCAAATGCAAAAGTAATTTTAGTTAATAATCCAATTAAACCTAATATTTTTTCAAAATGGTCTCCAAATTCAATTTTCATTTACTTAATATTTACTATGGAGGCATGAAGCGAAAAGCCGCTCTATGGCGGCTTTTCCTCATATAAAAACGTTAAATTTTTATTTGTTTTACTTGACTCTACTCCATAAAATCAGAAGTACTAGGAGTCCAACAAAACCTCCACTATTTAAATCACCCACTATGGCAGTAATATTACTTATAACACTACCCCATGGTGCTGCTCCAAAAACAACTTCTATAGCAACGCTTAAGCCAATAAGAGAAACTACTAAACTAGTAACTCCAGCTACAAAGCTACCTACTTGTTTCATAATTGCATCCATATAATTTTATATTTGGTTTAAGATTAAATTTAGTTATATATTTTATTTTTTGAAATAAAATTGACATAAACTTCTCAAGTTTTCTTTCCAATAGCGTTGAAAAACTTCTAGATTTTTTATAAATTTTTGTGTTCATATTATTATTTTAATATCATTTAGATTTAATAGATTGTAGAAACAATCAAAAATTACCACTATGAAAAGGATATGGTTTTTGTTTCTCATTTTATCTTCATGTTTAACAAAAACTGTTTCGAATGATGAATGGACCCAACTTTTTAATGGTAAGGATTTAAGAGGGTGGGAAATACTTAATGGCAATGCAGAAATTAGAGTTTTTGACAATCAAATTATCGGAAAATCTGTTGATAACACCCCAAATACATTTTTGTGTTCAGAGCAACACTTTAGAAATTTTATATTAGAATTTGATGTGATGATAGAAAATAATCTAAATTCTGGTGTTCAGATAAGAAGTAATAGCAATGATGAATATAGAAATGGCGTAGTGTATGGTTATCAAATAGAAATAGATCCTACTCAAAGAGCATACAGTGGAGGAATATTTGACGAACAAAGAAGGGGTTGGTTATATAATCTTGAAGAGAACCAAAAAGGGCGGGATGCTTTTAGGATAAATGAATGGAATAATTTTCATGTTGAAGCTATAGAAGATACCATTCGAACTTGGGTAAACGGTGTACAGTGCGCGTCATTAATAGATAGCATATCCGATAGTGGTTTTATTGGATTACAAGTTCATGGTGTAGGAGGAATAACAAAACCAGAAAAATTTGTTAAATTCAAAAATATTAGAATTAAGACAAGTAATTTAAAAGATGATATATGGAAAATTCGTGATGATTTAAAAATCATTAATCTCAATTAAATGAAAAGAAGAAAATTTATTTTAAATAGCACTAAAATAACTGCAGGTTCTGTTTCTCTTCCTTTTATCAGTAGTTTTGACTTATCAAACAAACCTAATTCAACTGTAAATATTGGAATTATAGGGACTGGATCAAGAGGAGGAGGATTAATACCATTTATTAATCAAATAAAAAACTTTAATATAGTGGCTTGCTGTGATATACTTCCTTTTCGGTTAAAAGATGCTATTGAAAAATCACCTAGTAAAACTGTTGCTTATATTAATTATAAAGATTTACTAAAGAAGAAAGATGTAGACGCTGTATTAATAGCAACTCCTTTTTCAACTCACTATTCTATAGCTATGGATGCAATTGAAGCAGGAAAGCATATTTATTGTGAAAAGACTATGGTACATGGAATAGTTAATAATACAAATATTGTAAACAAGGTAAAACAGTCCAATATTATTTTTCAGACTGGACATCAATACCATAGTTCAAGATTGTATAATCATATTGTTGATATGATTAAATCAAATGAAATTGGAAAAATCATATCTTTTGAATGTCAATGGAATAGAAATGGTGATTGGAGAAGACCTGTTTCTGATTCCAGACTTGAAAGACTAATTAATTGGAGAATGTATAAAGAATATTCGGGTGGCTTAGTTGCTGAGCTTTGTTCACATCAAATTGATTTTGTTAACTGGGTTCTTAGTGACAATCCATCTAAAATTATGGGGTCTGGAGGTATCGATTATTGGAAAGATGGTAGAGAAACTTTTGACAATGTTCATTTGATCTTTGAATACTCCAATGGAGTAAAAGCTAAGTTTACGGCATTGACTTCTAACGCACTAGGTGATTATCAAATCAAGATTCATGGAGATAAGGGATCAATACTTTTAAATTATGCCGATGCTTGGATATACCCTGAGGACAAATCATCAAAATCATACAAAAATGTTGATGGGGTTTCTGGAGCGACTGCAAAACCATGGATTCAAGGAATTGGTATCCCAATTAGTTACCAACATTTAGACCCATCGAAACAAGCTCTTATTGATTTTAGAGATAATGTCATAAATAATAAGTTACCTTTATCAAATGTATTTACTGGAGCTTCAACAGCAATAGCTGTAAATTTATCTTTGGAAGCACTTCACAATGAAAAAATTACATATTGGAAAAATGATTATAATATGATTCCTTAATTTTAATTTGCTTTAGATATGAAGCTATTTCATATATTTTTATTTCAGTTTTTAGTTCTATTTTCCTCGTATTGTCAAATTAAAATAACAGATATTTTATTAGATATCCCTGATCACGTCAAAAAAAGAATTATAAAAATTATTGATAAAAATAATTTTTCTGGAATATTTTATTCTCATGATGTAAACTACATATCTAATGAACTTGATATGAATCTTTATCAGGTCATGGAATTATTAAGACCACTTTCTAGAACTTACGCAAAGGCACCAATTTCTAATTATATGGTTGGAGCAGTGTGTAGGGGGGGTAGTGGAAATATGTATTTTGGATCAAATATAGAAATATTGGGAGAGTCTATAAACTTAACTTTACATGCTGAACAGTCGGCTGTAATAAATGCATGGTTACATGGAGAAACAAAAATCAATTCCATTAATGTTGGCGGATCTCCTTGTGGTTATTGTCTTCAATTTCTTAACGAATTAAATCAAGCTGATTCCTTGATTATAATCAATCCAAAAGGAAGAAATTATATGGTTAGAGATTTATTAACCATGCCTTTTGGCCCAAAAAATTTAGGAATTGTTGGAGGGTTAATGTCAAGAAGTAATAATAATTTGGTGTTGGATAAAGATTCAAACGATGAATTGATTTTGGCAGCTCTAAATGCGGCTAACATGAGTTATGCTCCTTATTCCAAAGGTTATTCAGGAGTTGCGGCAATAACTAAGGATGGGAAAATTTATCAAGGATATTATGCTGAAAATGCAGCATTTAATCCAAGTATTTCACCCATAGATTTTGTGCTTTCATCATTAAATTTATCTGGAAAATCTTTTGATGAAATTCAGAATGTGGTTTTAGCTGAAATAAAATCTTCTAAAAGCAGTCAAATAAATACAGTTCAAACCGTGTTAAATGCTATTGCACCTCATGTGCAATTAAATGTAGTTTATTGCCATGAAATGGAATAATAAATTTTATACAATTTGAAAATTTTATTGTATTTAAATTAAAAGAAATTATTTTTTATATATATGCTTTTTAGGATTCCACCCATTTTCTTTTAATAATTTTTTTCCTGATTCATAAGCAGGAGTTTCTATTTCAGTTCCCATGGAGTCGTTCCATCTATTTAAGAATCCAAATAAAGAAATTACACCAAGTATTTCTACTATTTCACCATCATCCCAAAAACTTCTTAGTTCTTTTGCTGTTTTGTCATCGACCGCATTGGGGAGTACAGAACTTTTATAAGCAAATTCTAAAGCTATTTTTTCCTTTTCAGAAAAAACATTTGATGTTTTATAATTCCATAAATTTTTTAATTTATTTTCATTTGTACCATATCTTTCTGCAGCTCGAATAGTATGTGCTTGACAATATTTGCATCCTGCAACATTACTACTTACAAAACCTATCATTCGCTTTAAATCAGAAGTAACTTTTCCTTTATTATTCATTACGGCTTTGTTTAATTCAATAAAAGCATATGCTATTTCAGGTCTTAGATACATGGTTTTTATACTATTAGGACAGAAACCTAAGGTTTCATTATAAAATTCAATCAATTTTTTTAAATGAATGTTTTTTGAGGTTTTAGGATTTACTAGCGGTCTTTTCATTATTTTTATATTTATAATTAATTATTTTCATATTATATTTTTTTAAAAGTATGAAAAAAAACATCTTACTCTTATTATTCTTTTTTTTATTTTATAATTCATATTCTCAAAAATTTGATCTTGGAATAAAATCTGGTTCTAATTTTGCTACGCAAAATATTAAATCGATTCAAGGCACTAAGTCGATTACAGGATTACATCTTGGGGTTTTCACTTATATTAAACTCCCATTATTTTTTGGTGTTCAGCCTGAAATTCAATATTCTATGCAGGGAACAAAAATTGATGCCAATACTATAAGAAACATAGATTATATTAATGTTCCTCTATTAGTAAGAACCACTTTTGGTAAATTAAATATTCATTTTGGACCTCAATTTGGTATACTAACAAGCGCAATAAATGAAGTCAGTGGAATACCAACAGATATAAAAGATAAATTGCTAGAAAGAGATTTTAGTTTGGTTTTGGGAGCTTCAGTTGAACCTATTGATAGATTTATTTTTTCGATGCGTTATGTCAAAGGATTAAAAAACATTTCTGATAATGATCCTTTTTCAAATGAAACAAAAAACACTGTATTTCAGTTTTCTTTTGGATATATTTTAATCAGATTAGGGGACAAAGATCCTGATAAAAAAAAATAAGATGGATAATTTAATTTTTAGAGAAGTAAAGAAAGAAGATTTATCTCAAGTTCATAAACTTTTGGATCAATTAAAGTTAATAGATAAAAAAAAAACGAATCTTAATTTGGCATGGGATAATTTTTCCAAAAACACAAATGTTAATTCTATTGTTGGTATTTTGGATGATAAAATTATTGCTTATGGATCTATTATTATAGAAAATAAAATAAGGGGAGAAGTTGCTGGGCATATCGAAGATATTGTTGTAGATGAAAATTATCGTGGACTTTATATAGGAAATAAATTGATTAATGAGCTTGAAAATATTTCAAAAATAAATAATTGTTATAGGATAACTCTTTTTTGTAAAGAACCTCTAACTAAATTTTATTCAAGGATTGGATTTAAGGTAGATTCTGTTAATATGAAAAAGTATAAATAAAGATTAAGTCTTAATATTTTTGGATTTATTCAACCGTGACAGATTTAGCTAAATTTCTTGGCTTATCAACATCTAAATTTTTCAATTTACTAACATAATATGCTAACAATTGAAGAGGAATAATATTTAATATAGGAGAAAAATCATTTTTAATCTGAGGAATGATTATAGAATAATCAACCATCTTACTGACATGTTTATTTTTTGAGTCTAATATAGCTATGATCATAGCTTTTCTACTTTTTACTTCTTCAATATTAGATATCATTTTTTCGTATTCCTTACTTCTAGTACAAATAACAACTACAGGCATTCCTTTTTCAAGTAGTGCTATTGGACCATGTTTCAACTCTGCTGCAGGATATCCTTCTGCATGGATATATGAAATTTCTTTTAATTTTAGTGCTCCTTCTAATCCAACAGGAAAGTTGTTACCTCTACCCATAAAGAGACAATGATTTTTTTTATAAATAACTTTAGCAATTTTTTTTATTTCATTTTTATGTGTTAATATTTTTTGTATAAGATTAGGAATATTATCTATCTGGAAAATCATTTCAACATATTTTTTTTCTTTTATTGTTCCTAGACGATGAGCCAATCTTACTCCTATCATATATAAGATGATTAATTGAGACGTAAATGCTTTAGTACTTGCTACACCAATTTCTGGTCCTGCATGTAAATAACATCCTTCATCGGTTATTCTTGCAATTGATGAACCTACATTATTAACTATTCCTAATACTGTAGCTCCTTTTTTCTTGGCTATTTTAACAGATTCTAAAGTATCAGCAGTTTCTCCAGATTGAGAAATAACGAATACTATATCATTTTCTTTTATAATTGGGTCTCTATATCTGAACTCCGATGCATATTCTACTTCTACTGGAATTTTTGTATATTTTTCAAAAAAATATTCTGCCACTAAAGCAGCATGCCATGATGTTCCACATCCTATCATGATAATTCTTTGACAGTTAAGTAATTTATTTACGTAATCATTTATTCCTTTTATAAACAAAGTTTTTTCTTTTATGTTAATTCTTCCAAGCATGGAGCGCCTCAGAGATTTTGGTTGTTCCATAATTTCTTTGAGCATAAAAGAATCAAAGCCTCCTTTTTCTATTTCTTCAATTTGAAGTTCTATTTTCTTTATTTCTGGAGTAATTATGTCTTTATTAAGATTAGTTATTTTGATATTTTCTGATGATAACCTTACAATTTCATTATCTTTCAAATAAATAACTTCATCGGTATGTTTTACAATTGGGGAAGCATCAGAAGCTAAAAAATATTCATGCTTGGATATTCCAATTACCAAAGGGCTTCCTCTTCTTGCACCATAAAGAACATTTGGTTCCTTTAGATTAAGAATTGCTATTGCAAAAGCACCTTTAATTTTATCTAATGCTGATAATAATGAATTTTCAAATTGCGATTTATTATTTAGATATATTTCTTCAACAAAATTTATTAAAACCTCTGTATCTGTATCTGTATTAAATGTATAATTTTTTTTTATTAGAAATTTTTTTAATATAGAATGGTTTTCAATAATTCCATTATGTACAATAGCTAAATTTCTTGAATTTGATAGAATAGGATGGGCGTTATTGTTATTTGGTTCACCATGAGTTGCCCATCTCGTATGACCAATTCCTATTTTGGATTTATCGTTAGATTTTAAGTAATATTTTTCTGCTTTTTTAACGGCCTCATCAACAGAACCGACGTACAAAAACGC
>CAZYIL010000017.1:10781-18418 GCA_964646945.1 uncultured Marinoscillum sp.
GCTTTTTTAACATTTCCTTTTTTTTTGAAAACTTTAATTTTCTTATTGGAATCAAGTAATGCTATACCTGAACTGTCATATCCTCTATATTCTAAGGTATGTAATCCCTCAAAAAGAATTTTACCAGAAGAATTATTATTACCTACATATGCAATTATACCACACATAATTTTTACAAATAAATCTGATTTTATTGATAATAAAAAAAATAATTTTTATTTATGATAAATTGGTCAGCTTTATTTACAAATTTGGGCTTAACCATTTTTTAGCTTTACTTAAAGTGATTTTTCTTCTTTTGGAATAACTAATTAGTTGGTCATTGTCAATTTTTCCTAAACCAAAATATTTTGAATTTTTGTTAGAAAAGTAGTATCCACTTACTGATGCTGCTGGCCACATAGCTAAACTTTCTGTTAACTTAACCCCAATTTTTTCTTCTACCGATAAAAGTTTCCATATCGTGGTTTTCTCAAGATGATCAGGACACGCTGGATAGCCAGGCGCTGGTCTAATTCCTATATATTTTTCTTTGATTAGATCTTTATTTGTTGTTCTTTCATTTTTGCTATAACCCCAATAATTTAATCTTATTTCTTTATGTAAATATTCAGCAAATGCTTCAGCAAATCTATCTGCAATTGCTTTCACCATTATGCTGGAATAATCATCATTGTTTTCTTCAAATTTTTTACATAATTCATCTGAACCAAACCCAGCTGTTACACAAAAGCATCCAATATAATCTTTAATTTCTAATTTTTTGGGAACAATAAAATCAGACAATGCAATGTTTGGTACTCCATCCTTTCTTTTTTTTTGTTGTCTTAGTGTTAAAAATTTATTAATAATCTTATCACTAGATTCATCTTTGTATACATTGATATCATCTTCTTCTGAATTAGCAGGAAATATTCCAAATATTGCTTTAGCTTTTAATAAATTTTCAGAAATTATTTTATTTATAATTATATTAGCATCATCAAATAATTGTTTAGCCTCTTTTCCATTAACTTTATTATCAAAAATATTAGGATAGATGCCATGTAAATTCCAAGATCTAAAAAATTGTGTCCAGTCAATATATTCTTTTAATATTGATAGATCTTTTAACTTAACAACTTTAGTTCCAAGATAATTTGGTTTTTTAATTTTTATGTTTTTCCAGTCAATTTTGAATTTGTTTTTTCTTGCATCGGATATGGACAAAAAATTTTTTGCAACTTTTCTATTCTTAAATTTTTCTCTAACATAATCATATTCATCGGATATGCTTTTTTTAAATTTTTCTCTATTTTTACTAAGAAGACTAGTAGAAACAGGCACAGCTTTAGAGGCATCATTTACATGAATTACAATACCAGAATATTCTGGATCAATTTTGACAGCTGTATGAGTTTTTGATGTTGTTGCTCCTCCAATTAATATTGGAATCATAATTTTCTTCTTTTCAAGTTCCTTAGCTAAATAGACCATTTCATCTAGAGAAGGGGTGATTAATCCACTTAATCCAATAATATCTACCTTTTCTTTAATTGCAATATCAATTATTTTTTCATGAGGAACCATGACTCCCAAATCAATTATTTCAAAATTATTACATCCCAATACGACTCCAACTATATTTTTTCCAATGTCATGAACATCTCCTTTTACTGTGGCCATAAGAATTTTTCCAGCAGAATTTCTTCCAGAATCTTTTTCTTGTTCAATAAACGGAACAAGATAAGCCACAGCTTTTTTCATAACTCTAGCTGATTTAACCACTTGAGGTAAAAACATTTTTCCACTCCCAAAAAGATCTCCAACTATATTCATTCCATTCATTAGATATTCTTCTATTACTATAATGGCTTTGTCTGAAATTTTTCTAGCTTCTTCTACATCTTCTTCAATGAACTTATCTATTCCTTTAACTAATGAATGGGTAATTCTTGCTTGAAGTTTGAAATCTCTCCATTTTTCAATTTTTTCTTTTTTTACTGAAACTTGAGCTGAAGAATCGGCAAATTCTACTAGTCTTTCAGTAGCATCATTCCTTCTGTTTAACAGAACATCTTCTATATATTCTAATAGATCTTTAGGTATATTATCATAAACTTCTAGCATAGTGGGGTTCACTATACCCATCCTCATACCATTTTTTATAGCATGGTAAAGAAAAACGGAATGCATAGCTTCTCTAACAGAATTGTTTCCCCTAAAAGAAAATGAAACATTACTAACTCCTCCACTTACATTTACGCAAGGTAAATTTTTTGTAATCCATTTTGTTGCTTTAAAAAAATCATAGGCATAAGTTCTGTGTTCTTCAATACCTGTAGCAACAGGAAAAATATTGGGATCAAAAATTATATCTTCTGCATTAAAATCAACTTTCTTAACAAGAATATCATAGGATCTTTTGCAGATATTAATTCTTCTCTCTAATGTATCAGCCTGACCTTTTTCATCAAATGCCATAACAATTGTTGCAGCTCCAAATTTTTTAATAATTTTAGCTTGATTAATAAATATTTTTTCACCCTCCTTGAGGCTTATTGAATTAACAATACACTTCCCTTGAACAACCTTTAATCCTGCTAAAATAATTTTCCACTTTGAACTATCTATCATAATTGGAAGCTTTGCTATATCTGGCTCTGATTGAATAAGATTTAAAAATTTAACCATTGCTTTTTCGCCATCTAACATCCCTTCATCCATATTAACATCAATAATCTGGGCTCCACCTTCAACCTGTTCTCTTGCAATTTCTACTGCTTCAGTATAATTGTCTTCTTTGATAAGCTTTAGGAATTTTTTTGATCCGGTCACATTTGTTCGTTCTCCAATATTAACAAAAGTTATATTTGATTTAAGTTCAAATGGTTCAAGGCCAGAAAGTTTTAAATTATTACACTTCATTTCTAATTAACCTTTCTTGGTTTATATTTTTTAACTTCTTCGGCTATCAACCTTATGTGTTCATAAGTTGTTCCGCAGCAACCTCCAATAATGTTGATTAAATCATTTTTCAAATACACTTTAATCTGAGATAACATTTCTTCTGGAGTTTGATCATATTCTCCAAAGGCGTTTGGAAGACCAGCATTTGGATGTGCTGAGGTATAAAAATTAGTTGAATAACTTAATCTTTTTATATATGGTGTAAGTTGACTTGCTCCTAAAGCACAATTAAAACCTAAGCTTAAAATTGGAAAATGAGAAACAGATATCAAAAAAGCATTTACTGTCTGTCCAGAAAGAGTTCTCCCGCTTTGGTCAGTTATTGTTCCACTTACCATTACTGGGACGTTAGTTTTATTGTCCTCAAAATAATTATCAATTGCAAATAAAGCTGCTTTAGCATTTAAAGTATCAAAAATTGTTTCAACAAGGAGTAAATCACAGCCTCCTTCAATGAGTCCACTAATTTGTTCTGAGTAGGATTTTACAAGTTCATCAAAGGTTATGTCTCTTAAACCAGGATTATTTACATCAGAAGACATAGAAGCAGTTTTATTGGTAGGGCCAACGGATCCAGCTACATATTTTTTTAATGAATATTTTTCAGTGACCTCTTTTGCTATTTTTGCTGATTCAAAATTTAAATCAAAAATATAATTTTCCATTTTGTAATCGGCCATAGCAATAGAGGTTGATGAAAAAGTATTGGTTTCTATAATGTCAGCTCCGGCATCTAAATATCCTTTGTGGATTTCTTTTATTATATTAGGTTTGGTAATTGACAACAAATCATTATTTCCTTTTAATGGACATTTATGATTTCTAAATTTTTTTCCTCTATAATCACTCTCATCAAGCCTATAAGTTTGAATCATAGTTCCCATCGCACCATCCAATACTAATATTCTTTCGTTAAGAGAATCTAATAAAGAATTCATTATCTTATTAAAACTTTATATGCTTTTTTGCTTAAATATTCATAGGAACCAAAAAGAAATGTAGAATAAAATAAAGAACCAAAAAATGTTCCATAATAAAATGGAACAGCAGCAGAATAGCATGAAATCAAACCGAGAATATTTTTTGGATAAAAGACACTAGTTAACCACACACCAAAATTAGAGATGATAAAGAAAATTATGGATGAAACAATACTTATACCAAATAATTTTAATATAGATAATTTTTTTAGAGCAACTCTTCCTAATATGGCAACAAGAATAAAACTTCCATATTGCCAGTAGAAACCTTGATAAAAAAATACAAAATCATTAAAATAAGATTTTAAAAAAAAATTATTTATAATTAAATCACTTATAAACAGAGAGAATAAAGGAATAGCAAAGGCAATAAATCGATTTTTAAAATATTTTGAACCAAATAGAGCAATAGCACAAATAGGAGTGAAATTTGGATAGTGAGGTATAAGCCTAGAAAATGAAGCAACAAGTATTAGTCCAATAATTAAATAAAAGTTTTGATTATCACTTCTCATTTCACCATAATTTTTCTCTAAAATTTGTATACTTTTCTTTACCTCCTAAGGAAGCCCAATCAGAATCAATCGTTAATCTAGATGAAATTCCTCCTCTTGGGTTACAATCCAAAACTAATCGAATACGTTTTGGTTCATACACTTTTTTTAAGTCATCATAAATTTGATTTATTAATCTTTCATATGAAATAACAATGTCACGGTACTGATGAAAATAATTTTTTAAAGATTTTAGTTCAACCACCTTTTCTCCAGGATACATAAGGATATATAAGGTTGCAAAATCAGGTTGATCATATACCCCTAAAAAAGTAATTTCAGGTTGTTTTAATTTAATCTCGTAAGATCTTTTATCTGGATTTGGTATAGATTTTAATACACTGCTATCCACACTTTTATATAGTTTTTTATTCATAATTTTAAAAATTTATTTTTAGCAAGAATTCTTTTGAAAGTATCGATTGTTTGGACTGCAATCCCACATCGTTTTGCCACCGTGCTTCGAATTAGTCGGTTGGCACTCCTTTCATTAGGAATTCTTGATGATGTGCAAATTTAATAAAATAAAATGATTTTGTTATTCAAAATCATTTTTTCGATAATTGATATTGGCATTGTCATAGAAGTATTTAAAAAATTTAAGGCGTTTTTTGAATTCTTGTAAATTTCTCAATTTTCTTGGAGACCAAACTACTTCTGATAAGGCAGTCATTCTTGGAATGATCATGTATTCCACATCTTTAGGTGTTTTAATGTATTCTGTCCACAAATTTCCTTGTGCCCCTAAAATCCTCTTATTTTCTTCTGCTGATAATCCTTTTGGTAAAGGTTCATATAGATAAACCTTTTTTAGTGGTAAAAATCCTCCTATAGCGAGGGGTTCTTTACTGGGTTTGTCTTGATAATAGTCAAAATAGCAGTGAGTTGTTGGTGTCATGATAGCATTGTGTCCCGCTTTTGCAGCAATTATTCCCCCTTCTTCTCCTCTCCATGACATTACAGTAGCATTTGGGGCAAGGCCACCTTCTATAATTTCATCCCATCCAATGATTGTTTTTCCTTGAGAATTTAAAAATTTTTCTATTCTTTTAGTAAAATAACTTTGAAGTTCTGATTCATCTTTAAGCCCTAACTCATTTATTGTTTTTTGGATGGGCACTGAATTTTTCCATTGAATTTTTTTTGCTTCATCCCCTCCAATATGGATGTATTCAGAAGGAAACAAATTTATTATTTCGACAAATATATTTTCTAAAAATTGAAACGTATTCTCATTTACATTTAATATATCATTTTGTATTCCCCATAAAGTTTTTACACCGATATTTTCTGTTGAAGATCCTAATTCAGGGTAAGCAGCAATCATAGAGGATGTATGACCAGGAATATCAATTTCTGGAATTATTGTAATAAACCTATCTTTAGCATATTGAACAATGTCTTTGATTTCTTCTTGAGTATAATATCCTCCATGTGGGATTCCATCAAATTTTGGGTTTTTTTTCATAATTCCAAGTGAGGTTGGAGTTTCATAAGAATGGCCTATTAATGTCTCTTTTCTAATTGATCCTATTTCAGTTAGTCTAGGATATATTTTTATTTCAATTCTCCACCCTTGATCATCAGTAAGATGCCAATGAAAAACATTCATTTTGTGCATCGCCAAAATATCTATAAATTTTTTAATAAATGCTTTAGGCATAAAATGTCTTGCAACATCAAGCATCATTCCTCTGTATTGAAATCGGGGATGATCTTCAATGGTCATGGGAGATATCTCATACGCATCGATTGTTAATCTTTCAGCACTTGGAAGATCTGTAAAATCTCCTCTTGCATTGTCGGTCTTATTCTTTCTGACAAAATCTCCAGGGTCTTGAATAGTTTTATAACCTTTAGTTGTTAGGTTAGCCGCATTAAAATCATTATTTTTTTCTTGGGCATCAACATAGGTTATTGTTTTACCTTCGAATAAAGTAAAGTTTTCATTATCTCTTTTTTCTTTGGTATATAATAATATCTGTTTAAGAGTTTGCACGCCATAATACAGTCCATTTTCTGTATTTGCCTCAATGGTTAAATTATTTTTGGGTAAAATGGATATTTTATATCCTTCATTGCCAATTTGTTCTAACCCTGCAGAAATCTTTAAAAGAATATTAGATTTTTTATTTATTTTTTCTGATAAAGAAAATCCAGTTAACTGATTAATAAAGCTGGTAAGTTCTTGATAGGATATACTATTCTTAGTAATTCCTTCTAGCTGAATAGAAGATTTTTTGTATAGCCTGAATCCTACTTTGTTGCTTTCTATAAATTCAATTTTTGAAGGTTCAGGAATAATATAATTTTTTTGGGCATATACAAAAGAAGTACATAGAGAAAAATGAATAACTATAAGAAGTTTTAGTTTGATCATTATAAATTTTGCTTAGTTATTGAAAATAATTCAAATATTAAATGCTCTCAATTTCATCTTTAGTATAAGATATAAAAATTTCTATTATATACACACTTATTCTGGAAATAGTGAATATATCTGATTAACTTTCTTTTCCTAAAAAAATTATGTGTATTAAAATAAATAAAATTATGAAAAGAATATGTGTTTTGTTTTTTGTTTCAACTTTTTTCATGAGCTGTCAAGATTCAAATAAAACTGAAGTTGATTCAGGAGCAGAAAAAAATCAAGAAATCTATGATAGAAACGTTGCTTCTTTTAGAGCATTTGTTAAAGGTTTTACTGATGAAAATTTAGATGCGCAGATGGCATTATTTGCTGATTCTGCTATGTGGAGCCCACCTCAGTACAATGGTAATGAATGGGTAGACAAAATAGCTTTTAAAGAAGCTATATTAGGGTATCATCAAAATTTTGATGATATAACTTTTGAAGAAGGTATTGATTTAGGAATGGGAGGAGATCGTCAACCTGCTTTTTGGAGCGGTTCCGTATGGCCAACAGGAAATGCTACTAGTGTTCCAAACAATATAAGAATTTATGGTACATGGAGAGCAGTTCATACAGAATCTGGAAAAGTTGTTTTCAATAAATGGTATGGTCTTATGTTTTTCAATGAAGAAGGTAAAATCGTGAGATTTACAGATTGGTTTGACGTGAATGGAATGCAGGTTCAGATTAACGCTGAATAATTTAATAACTAAAATAAATTTACAATTATGAAAAATTTTA
>CAZYIL010000018.1:0-18109 GCA_964646945.1 uncultured Marinoscillum sp.
TTTGATTTTCATTTTGTATATTTACTGATTCTTTTGCTTCCAGAGCTTGATGAAGTCCTTCAGAAAATCTTCTTCCTTCCATCATTCTTCCAGTAAATTCATCAATTATAATTACCTGATTATCCTTAACCAAGTAATCTGTATCTTTGTGAAAAAGTTTGTGAGCTTTTAGAGCCTGATTAATATGATGTACAAGATTAACATTTTCAATATCGTAAATTGAAGAATTACTATCAATAAAACCTTTTTTGATAAGTAATTTATCTAATTTTTCATTACCTTCTTCGGTAAGGTTGATTGATTTAGATTTTTCATCAATATCAATATCATCATCTTCAATTTCAGGAACTAATTGATTAATTTTTATGTATAAATCCGACTTATCCTCAATCATACCAGATATAATTAAAGGAGTCCTCGCTTCATCAATTAATATTGAATCTACTTCATCAATAATAGCAAAATTTCTTTCTTTCTGAAATATTTGATCCAAAGAATGTTTCATATTATCTCTTAAATAATCAAAACCAAATTCATTATTTGTTCCATAAGTTATATTGCAATTATATGCATCCATTCTTTCTTGGGAATTTGGGGAATACTTATCTATACAATCAACATCCAAACCATGAAATTCAAAAATTGGACCATTCCATTCCGCATCTCTTTTTGCTAAATAATCATTAACGGTGACAATATGAACCCCTTTGCCTGATAAAGCATTCAAATATGCTGGTAATGTTGCAACTAAAGTTTTTCCCTCTCCAGTGGCCATTTCAGAAATTTTACCTTGATGTAAAACAACACCTCCAATTAATTGTACATCATAATGAATCATATTCCATTCTATTTCAATTCCAGCTGAAGACCATTTATTTATCCAAATAGCTTTATCCCCTTCTATTAAAACATTATCCTTTATTGCGGCTATTTTATGATCAAAATTTTCAGCTTTTACAATTAGTTTTTTGTTTACTGAAAATCTTCTAGCAGTTTCTTTTACTACCGCAAATGCTTCAGGCAAAATATCATTTAATGTCTTCTCTATTACCTTCTTCTCTTCTAATTGCAGATTGTCTATTTTTCCTAATATTTTTTCTTTTAAAACTATATTTTGTTCCTTCTCATTAGAATATTCTTTCTTTAAGGATTCTATTTGATTTGCAAAATCTTTTGTGGTTTCAGAAATTTTTTGTTTAAAAAAAGATGTTTTGTCTCTTAATTCTTGATCGGATATGGAAGATAATCTTTCAAATTCTATATTAATTTTTTCAACATATGGATAAAGAAGTTTTAAATCTTTATCACTTTTTGTTCCAAATATTTTTTTTATACCTTTTCCTAATAAACCTAACATAAACTTAAATTTCGGAATATAAATTTAGAATAATAAAAGTATAAGTAATTAATTACTTATATATAATTTGATTTGATTTGAATATAATATTAAAATCAAAATCTTATATTACAAGCAATTTTAAAAACATTTCTATAGCTCCACAAAAAACTGTTTGGTTTACCACTTGATTCTTTTCTATTTGATTCAAAAATATAAGATGGTTTTATTCTAAATGGTGTTTTTTTAACTTTTATACTTGACCCAAAAATCAATCTCTCTCTAACCAATTTTCCTTCAGAAAAATTAATTTCATTTTGAATGAATGGATTAAAATTATCCCAAATCTTTAATGAATAAGCTAACCTTAACCTATATCTAAATACATTGTTCTTAAGTTCTTTGATTCTATATTCATTTCTAAGTCTTAACTTTAAATTATCATTGATCTTATAAGATAAATCTAGATGGGGTCTTAATTCGGTAACTCTATTATCATCTTTCATTGCATAAATTTCTCTATAAAATGCGCCTATTGAAAAATTATTAATTAAATACGCAAATCCCATATCCACATGGGAAGATCTCAACCTATTATTTGTGTGGTTATACTTATGTTGATACTCTAACTTGAATTCTAATTTTTCATTTATTTCTCCAGAAACATTAATATTAATCCAATCTTCAAATTCTGATTGAGAAAATAAATTGCTGTTAAAAAACAGTATAAGTAAAAATGTTGATAATAGTCTGATTTTGATAAAATCCATTTAATACTTTTACAATTTATTCTATGCCCAAATCATTAAAAATTTGTATTCTCATGTTTTCATTAATTGATATTGCAAGAATCACAGAAACTAGAAGACCTATGAATGCATAGAAAGTGTCTTTAATAAGTAACTTGATAGCGCGATACTTATGTCCATCAATTTTTCTAAAATTTATTGCAACTTCTCTTCCACCAAGAAGTCCAATAAATACCCAAGTTGTACTGATAGGAATGGAACTTACAATTTTTAAATAATAAAGCAAACAGGCATAAATAAAATCTACAACAGTAGCAGCTCTCACATCTATTATATCACTTTTTTCTGTTACAATTTCTTGTATTCTATCTCCTTTCAAATAGAACAATAATCCTAATCCAAAAAAAACGGTAGAAGCTACTAGTATAAACTGATCTGTATTCAAAGATCTAGGAAGGACAACAGCAATATTGGCCATATCTTGCATTATCCATGTTGACCATAAAGCACCACTAGAAATCCATTGTAAAGGAACCCAAATCCTTGAAGGTTTTTGTTTTCTAAATTTTTCAAAAATATGCGTAGTTAAAGTCCAAACAATTATTGCAGCTACAAACGCAATCATATATCCAAAAAAACTTTTAGAGATGATGCTTGTAATAGAGCTAGCTTTTGTTGTAAAAGCACTCAATAGCAGTATTGAAGTTGAAACAGGCATTTTAAGTCTAGTAATTATTAATAAAACAACAGGAGCAAAAACTTGTAAGAAAATGAAATTAGAAGGGGCTTCATTTAATCCTTTAGTTGCTAATCTGCCATGACTAATATCTCCATTATAATTCAACCAGCTGTATGTAACAGTTAACAAAAAAATTGAACCCATAAATAACCATAAATAATACCATTTTCTATGAGAATTTGAAGCTATAAAAGTTCCAATTGTCTGAATACTATCATTTGCAATTGCAGAATATGCTGCAAGAAAAAAAACCGTCCACATTGCAAGCTCTTTATAGGGAGCAACTACCCAGCATATTAGTGTAAGAAGAATTATTGAAACAGGGAAAATAGATTTTTTGGAAAATGTTTTCACGTCTCAAAAGTAATTTTACTTATTCAAATACTAATTATTAGATTGTTAATAAATTATTAAATTTTGACAATCGTATTGGCTTATAAGAATCAATATCTATTACCTTTGCATATAATATAACGGAATAAATGATTAAAATAGATAAACTTATAGAATCAATAACATCTTATTTGAAGATAAGGTTTGATATCATGAAAATTGATTTAATTGAAAAAATTTCTTCGTCAATAGCACATGTTATTTCAAGTTTTATTTTATTTTTTATACTCCTTTTTGTTTTAGCCTTTGCTAGTCTCACCATCGGAAATATATTAAATACAATTCTAGAAAGTCAATATTTAGGATATGCTATTATAACTGGATTTTATGTTATAATTTATTCCATAATATATTTTATAGCTAAATCGGGAAAATTAAAAAATTTTCTTGAAAAAGAACTCCTTAAAGAAAAAGGTGAGAAATTGAAATAATTTACATTTCATTAAAACGTTTCCTCATCATACCTGCTTGAACACCAAACATCAGTTTAAATCTTCTGCAAAAATATGCTGTGTCTTTAAACCCTACTTTTATTCCAATCACTTTAATAGGATCATTATTAATTCTTAGCATTTTAATTGCTTCTTCCATTCTTCTCAGTTCAACATAATCTTGAGGACTATAACCGGTATTGTTCTTAAAATATTGACCAACATAATCTTCAGAAATGTTAAGAATATCAGATAATTTTTTATTAGAAAGCTCTTTTTCTAAATTTTCATTTATATATTGAAAAAGATCCAAAATTCTTTCATCATTGAAATATCTAAAATTTTCTTCTATTCTTGAAAATAAAGGTTGAGATGATAATATATGTCTAATTATTTCTATAGACAACCTATGGCTTTGAAGCTTAATTAATTTATTGCTCCCTGGATATCCATAATATTTTTCTTTTACAATATTTCTTAAAATTGAAAGTGTTTGTGAATTGTCTTTTATAAGTAAAGGAGATAAATTTTTTGAATGAAAAACATTAATTGAATTTAAAATTTTTGCTTCAAAATTTAATATTAGGTATTTATCTTCATCAGAGTTAGGTCTTAGATACTTATCCTTAATGATATATTTTATTTTTCTTTCAAGAAAATCATTATATGCTAATCTAACTGATCGCCCTCTTCCAAAAGCTAGAGAAACAACTTTGTTTGCAGGAATAAATAAAAAAGCTTTATTGTTTACAATTTTTTTATATTTCCCAAATCTTAATTTCCCATTAATAGGAAACATAATAGTATTCTCTATATCTGAATAATTTTCTATTATAAATGGTTTTATAGCTTTTATTACTGAAACTTTTTTCAGTTTAAAATTTAAATTGTTTAATACTTTAATAAAATCATCCATATATTTTTATGAAAAAATTTGTAAAATGGGAGGTAAATCTAAATTATTTTTTTAATAATTTATCTTCTCCTTAAAAAAATAGATAAATAATAAATTAACGTAGCAAGTGATTGCAAGGCAACAACTACGTAAGTCATCGCAGCCCACTTTAAAGCATCTTTGGCCATAACAGATTCTTCTCTAGTTATAATTTGTCTATCAGTAACCCAAGCAACAGCACGATTACTTGCATCAAATTCTACTGGCAAAGTTATAAAAGCAAAAAGCGTAAATATTCCATAAGTAATAATAATAATCATTAAAGCTAAATTCATAGGCATTATCCCAGGAGCAAAAATAACTAATGCAAAAAGGAGCCAAAAAAGTTTATTCATAGTCCCTGCAGCAAAAGTTTGAATTGGAACAAGAGCAGATCGCATTTGTAAAAAGGCATAGCTTCTTGCATGTTGAATGGCATGGCCACATTCATGAGCAGCAACAGCTGCTGCACTAACCGACCTCCCCGTATAAACATCTGGGCTTAAATTTACAGTTTTATTTGAAGGGTTATAGTGATCGGTTAATTTTCCAGGAACAGATACAACTTTTACATCATAAATATCATGATCTCGCAACATGATTTCTGCTATTTCTCTACCAGAAAGATTTTTTCTAAGAGAAACTTGAGAATATTTATGAAACTTTGATTTTAGTTTATTCTGAACATAGGTTCCTATCCCCATAAATATTAAACCAATACCAATTAAATATGGATCAAATATCATTTCTTTAAATTATTTAAAAGTTTGGAAGTTGAATACCCTTCTTTTAATTTAACAATTTTTACCTCACCTCCAATTTTATTAACATAATCTCCCCCAATTATTTCATCTGTTTTATAATCTCCACCTTTCACAAGAAAATTAGGAGAAATAGTCTTAATCAAATCTAAAGGTGTTTCTTCTTCGAAGATAATAACAAAATCTACAATTTTCAAAGATGCTATAATTACTGATCTATCCTTTTGTTTAACTATAGGTCTATCTTCTCCTTTCAATAATTTCACAGAGCTATCTGAGTTAAGGCCAACAATCAATATATCTCCAAAATTCTTAGCTTTTTTCAATAATTTTAAATGCCCTGGATGTAAAATATCAAAACAGCCATTAGTAAATACAATTTTTTTTCCGAATTGTCTTAATGCGTTAATTGTATTTTTGAGATTTTTATTTGATAAAATTTTACTTTTTCTTCTTTCTATAGACATCGAGATATAATAATATTAAACTTATAATGCCAAAAAAAAGTATGACAACAACATGGCTGGCATGTACCACAGTAGCAAAAAACAAACCATCTTCATATTCAATTCCATAATATATTAAAATGGAAGCAACAAATAAATGATAAGAACCGATTCCTGCATTGACTGGAACAATTGTTCCTATAGCTCCTGCAACTAATATAGATAATGCAGCACTAAACCCAAGAAAAGATGTTTCATCAACTGAAAAAAACAAAAGATACCCTACAACAAAATATATTAACCATAGCATTATTGTTGATAAAAAAAATTCAAGTTTTTTCTTAAGGGTAAAAATTGAAAAAAAACCAGATTTAAATTCACTGATTTTTTCATTAATATTTTCAAAAAATTTCGAATTATTTAAAAATTTAATTATAAAATAAAGTAATGCCCCTACTGAAAAGAATATAAACAAATAAAACAAAATAGTATTAACCTCTGCATTCCCTACAACTTCAATCATCAGATAATTATAAAACCTATCAAATTCAACTAACAATAAAATGAGCGCTAAAACAAGAACTGAAATCAAATCAACTATTCTTTCTGTTACAACAGAACCAATGGAAATTGAAAATTTAACATTATCCGTTTTTGATAAAATATAGCATCTAACTAAATCATTTATTCTAGGTAAAATAATTGCAGATAGATAAGAGATTGTTAGACTTAAAGTTGTCCTATAAGTTGAAAGATCACGATGTTCAAATTCTAGTAAAAGATTCCATCTATAAGCTCTTACAACAAATTCTAATACAGATATTAAAATAGCAAATATAATCCAATAGTAAGATAGCTCATTAATCCTAAGAGAGTAGGAAGAAATATCCACATCCTTAAAAACAAAATATAAAAAACCAATTCCTAACGTCAAAGAAATGACAAAATTCAAAAAGTAATTTATGTTTTTATTATTCAATAATTTCAATTTGATGCAAATCTAATAATATTACTTAATGACAAAATAACCCTTTAATAAATTTTAACAATAAATGATCTAGATTAGGAATTGAAAAATCATAATGAATTGATTAAATTTGTGTTCCTTTTTATTTAATTTTTTTGAAAAAGAGTCTAAAACGTATGGCAAAATATAAAATACTTTATGTAGCTAGTGAAATAAATCCTTTTTTACAAACTTCTGAAGTAGCTGAATTTGTAAGAAACCTTCCACAAGCCATGCAAGAAAAGGGTATGGAAATTAGGATATTAGTTCCTCGATTTGGGCTAATAAATGAAAGAAAAAACCGACTTCATGAAGTTGTAAGATTGTCAGGATTGAACATTGAAGTTGGAGATGAAGAAAAACCCCTTATTATAAAAGTTGCTTCTATACCAAGTGCAAAACTTCAAGTATATTTTATTGATAATGAAGATTATTTCAAAAGAAAATTTGTATTTAAGAATAAAGAAGGTGACTTCTATAAAGATAATGATGAAAGATGTATTTTCTTTTGTAAAGGAGTTATGGAAACAGTGATAAAATTGGGATGGGCTCCTGACATAGTACATTGCAATGATTGGATGACAAGCTTGATTCCATTATACATTAAATCAACCTATAAAAATGACCCTATTTTTAAAAACACGAAAACTGTCTTTACAGTATATGATAACGCTTTTAAACATAAATTTGATAAAAGTTTTCTTGAAAAAGTTAAAATGTCTGATATGGATGATGAAATGTTGACTTCTTTAAAATCAGCTGATTATAAAGGATTTTTGAAAATAGGGATTGAATACGCAGATGCGGTAATCAAATCAAAAGAAGAAATCAGTAAACGTTTCGATAAATTAATTGCAGATATGGTTTCAGAAAAAAAGTTTAAAGTCATAGGAAATGACGAAAACTATTTAGAATCATACTATAAGTTATATAATGAACTTGTCAGTTAAAAATATTTTTTTTTTATCTCTTTTATTAATATATATCTCATGTGATGAATCTAGTGAAGTTGGTCTTGAATTAGGAGAAAATAATAATTTTCAATCAAAATATATAGAAATACCATTATCTGCATCGAATATTTTTTTTGATAGCGTGAGAACTGATATAAGTTCTCTGATATTTGGCCAATATGACAACCCAACATTTGGTAAAACTAAAGCTATAGGATATACGCAATTCAGTCCTGAAATTATTTCCCCAGATGTAGTAACAGAAGACCTATCAATAGCTCCAAATGATTCATCTATACTAGATTCTATAAAAATATTTTTAAGTTATTCTTATATTCATGGAGAAGAAATTAGTGAAGAACAAGAGGTTTCTGTAAGATTAATTGCAGACACTCTATTTGCTAGTGGAATATATCTTTCTTCGAAATCTGTGCCTTTAGAACTGGTGAAAGCTCCTGTTGGTTTTAATCGTTTCACAGTTAATAAGGAAGAAGATTCATTGTTAACAATTCCACTCACTTTACAATATGGTAATTTTATATTTAATCAAGTTAAAGATGGAGTTTCAGATAGAAAATTAAGGGAAGTTACTAAAGGAATAGCTTTTGATCCTGGTATAAATAATAACTTGATTTTAGGATTTGATCTTAATAATGAGTTTAGCAGAATAATTTTATATTTTCATAACCCAAAAGAGGATACTATAGTTTTGAATTATAGATTAAGATTTGATTCACCACTTTCAAAATATTATAGCAATTACTCAACCGATAGAAGCTCTTCGACATTGTCAGGAATAGAAACAAAAAATTTGAAAGAGTTTAATCTGAATAATAATATTTATTGGCAGTCTGCTACTGGTATCTATCCAATAATTGATTTAAAAGAGTTTACAAATTTTACTGATACTTCAAAAAATATAATTCTCAATAAAATTCAACTTGTTATTGGGCCAATAGATGATTCTAACAATAATTATATTAATCCTCCTAATCAAGCTATATATTATTTTGCTAAAAAAGATAATAATATTAACGCATCAGGTATAGAAAATGATCCCATTAACAATACTATTTTAAAGGACAATGCGTATTATGGTCAAGATGAAGATCCTGCATATTATAAATATGATAGTATAATTACATCATCTTATGTAGGAACCTCTACAGTGTTTTTTCAAGATTTAGCTAAAAAAAAATATGACGTTTCAAGAATAGTTGTTTTTCCATCAACATCCTCTACTTTTAATCAAGCGATTATTAATAAGAATAATTTCCGACTTAAAGTATTTTATTCTAAACTTAAAAGTGAGTAATCCTAATATTTTTCATTGAAAAAAAAATTAGAAATATGTGTATTTAACATCAAAGATTGTATCAAAGCATCAAAGCATCAAATAGATAGAATTGAATTTTGTAAAAACAGAAAAGAAGAAGGGATAAGCCCTGAAAAAAAAGATATAGCAGAAGCAATAAAAATACATCCTAATATTTATCCGATGATTCGTCCTCGTAAAGGAAACTTTGTATATAATAGTCAAGAATTATTTTACATGATTGATCTTATAACATTTTGTAGAAAATTAGGTTGTAAAGGAGTTGTCTTTGGTGTGTTAAATAAAGAGAATGAAATTGACGTAGAAAAATGTAAAATTTTATTGGATAAATCTGGAAATATGAGCACAACATTTCATAAAGCCTTTGATGAAACTATTGACGTATTTAAAGCCATAGATGAATTAATTAAATTAGGATTTGATAGAGTTCTTACAAGTGGAAAATCAAAAACGGCATTGAAAGGAATAAAATTGATAAATCAACTGGCCATAAAAACTCAAAATAAAATATCTATTATGCCAGGAGGAGACATAAGGTCTGATAATATAAATACATTTTTAGATAACAAATATTTAAATGATTTTCATTCTTCATCTATCATTAATAATTGTTTTAACGAAACAGAAATAAAAAAATTAATCAAGAGAATAAGCAACATATGAAGCTCCCGATTTTGTACCTAATTTTCCTCCTCCACATGCAATTACAATATATTGCTTATCATTAATTACGTAAGTAGCTGGAGTGGCATAACCAGCTGCAGGAAGTTTATCTTCCCATAACAATTCACCAGTCATCTGATCAAAAGCTCGAATTTTTTCGTCCATGGTTGCTGCTATAATTAAAATTCCTCCAGAAGTAATAATTGGTCCACCATAATTTTCTGTTCCTGTATTGAAAAGATTTTGTTTTTTTAATTCTTCATGTTCTCCCAATGGGACTTGCCAAAGAATTTTTGGATTATTTAAATCAATAGCTGTCAATTGTCCCCATGGGGGATTAATAGCCGGAAAACCATCAGGAGCATAAAATTTTTTAAATCCACCAAAAGTATATGGATAAGGCCAAGACGATGAATCTTGCTCCTCTATGTTTTCTAAATTATGTATGAAACCTATAACAGATCTAATTTCTGCACCTGACAAGGATGAAAACCCAGGCATAATTCCTTTCCCATATTTTATAATATTAAAATTTGTAGAATCATGATTTCTTTCTTTCAAATCTAACAAAGAAGGAATATTTGAATATACCCCTTTGTTTCCTATCAAATCACTAGCATGACATACTATACAACTGGAATTATAAACAGCTTTTCCTAAACTCATTCCTTCCTTTTTTTCCATTCTTAAATTCCAAGGCATTTCATTAGAGTTAATAAAGATTATACCTGTTTTTGGATTATAAGCAGCTCCACCCCATTCACCTCCCCCATCTAATCCTGGAAAAAAGATGTTCCCTTTTGTAGAAAGAGGTAAAAATTCTCCATATTCTGATTTTTCCCATATTTCTTTAGTATGAAATTTTACTTTATCAGTTCTAATAGGCAAATCTTCTTCACTTAATGAAATCCTTGAAAAAGGTGGATATACAGTAGGAACTGGTTGTGTGGGCCATGCAAATTCACCAAACAATTTAGAAGAAGGAACTTTCTTTTCTTTAATTGGATATATAGGTTCGCCAGTTATTCTATCAAAAACAAATAAATACCCTGATTTACTAATTTGAACTAAACCATCTATTTTATTACCATTTTTCATTACTGTAACTAGATTAGGTGCTGCTGGCAAATCACGATCCCAAATATCATGATGAATAGTTTGAAAATGCCATATTCTATTTCCATTATTAGCATCTAAAGCAATAATACTGTTAGCAAATAAGTTAGCTCCTTTTCTATCTCCACCATAATAATCAAAAGCTGCAGATCCAGTTGGAACATAAACTATTTCATTGTTTTCATCTAAACTAAGGCCAGCCCATGCATTTGCTCCTCCCGATTTTAGATATGAATCTTGAGGCCATGTATCATAACCATATTCTCCTGGATATGGTATGGTATGAAAAGTCCACTTTATTTTACCTGACATTACATCAAAAGCTCTAATATGTCCTGGAACAGCACCAGTACTTTCAGATGCCCTATGTCCTATAATTAATAAGTTTTTATAAATAACCCCAGGGGTATTAGCTGCAAGAAGCATATTATCTACATTTCTCCCTAACCCTTTTTTTAAATCTATAACTCCATTATTTCCAAATGAATTAATTAAGGTTCCATTTTCAGGATTTACTGCATAAAGCTTTGAATACGTTGCGTAAAGTATTCTATCTCCTTTAGAGCTTCTATAATAATTTAATCCTCTATTTACTCCAGTTCCATGAGAAGAATACTTTCTATCATAAGGATCAAACTCCCACAATTTTTTTCCATTGGATGCGTCCAATGCAAAAAGTTTCATTTTAGGTGAAGTGCCATATAATACTCCATCTATAATTAAAGGATTGCATTGTATTTGAGATCTATTTTCAGGGTCAAAATCATTACTATTGTATACCCACGATTTTTTTAATTTATGGACATTATCTTTATTAATATGATTATAAGGTTTATAATGACTCACGTGATTATCTCCTCTGTAATATGCCCAATCATTAATGCTAAATTTATTTTTATTATTGCATCCGATGATTAATACAAATAGAAATAAAATCTTTTTGTCCATTATAATTTAACAGCTTCTTTAACTTGAAAATAAGTATTCAAAAGAATACAAAAAACAATAACTTTTTGTGCGGTAACTTGAATAAACAATGAAGAATTATTTTCAAAAGGATTAGGCCCATAATCCATTATAAGAATGAAAAATAATACCGACAATGAAAATATGGTCGAAACAAATAAAAGTCTATTTGACATTTGAGGATGAAAATAAATAGCTATTGATTGGAAAATTGTAAATAGAAAAAGAGATCTAAAAGCGAGTTTTACAAAAAAAACGTGGAGATCAAAACTTGTTTCATCTGCAGTAAATAATGCAACACAAATAAAAGAGACTATAGAACTTAGAAGAAAAATTAATGCTATTCTAACCAAATTGTAACTTTTCTTATCAAGTTTAAAAAATTGAAAATATTTTGTATAAAACAATAAAATTGAAATACTTAATAAAACAAGAGAAGAATTAAAAAGGATTGAAGAAATAAAATTATTTTCACCATTTCTAGCGGTTATTTCTCCTAGATTACTTAAAAAATTGTAAAAAAATAAGTATCCGTCCGTATCCTTATCAATGATAGTTCCACCAGGATAAAATATCATAGAAACAATATTGAGTATTATAAAAACCCCAATTCCCCAAAAAGTTTGTTTTATTCTAAAGTTACCCACATCATAAAAATAATCAATATATATTTATATTATGAAAATAGCTGTTATAGGATCTGGAATTTGGGGGGCTTGTGCTGCCTATTCGTTAAGAAAATCAGGTGTAGAAGTAGATCTTTATGATATGTGGGGGCCAGGGAATGCAAGATCTGGTTCAGGAGGATCTTCAAGAATAATAAGATTAACCTATGGAAAGGATAAAATTTATTCAGAGCTTACGAATGCCTCTTTTTCATTTTGGGAAAAACTATCTAAGAAAAATAATGGAAAATTATATAGTGAAAATGGCATGTTGTGGTTAATCACTCAGAATGATTCTAGCTATGTAGAAAAATCAATCCCCATAATAAAAAGTTTAGGTCATGAAATTGAAAATTTACCGATTAACATTGCAAAAAAAACATACCCAATAATAAATTTTAATGGAGTACAAAAGATTTATTTAGAAAAAAAAGCTGGAATATTACTAGCAAGTAGATGTTGTAAAAAAGTTGTTAAAGAATTTCAGAAAATAGGAGGTTCATTAATTATTGGAGAAGTTAATATTAAAGAAAACAAATTGAATCAAGGAAATGGTATTTTAATTAACAACAAAAAAATTATAGCAGATCAATATATTATTGCATGTGGACCATGGAATAAGAAAGTTTTACCAAAATTTTTTAAAAACATAACATATACTTCTCGTCAGGAGGTATATTTTTTTAGTGTCCCAAACAAAAATGCAGAAAATTATGGAATAGAAAACATGCCCTGTTGGATGGATTTAAATGAAAAGACCCCTACATACTACGGAATGCCATTTCATCTTAATAAAGGATTTAAAATAGCATATGATGAAAGAAGTACTTCATTTGATCCAGATAAATCGGATAGAATACCGATACCAAAATTGATTGAAAGAACAAAGAAATATATTTATAATAGATTTCCAGGATTAAAAGGTTTGCCAATTACAGAAAGTAAAGTGTGTCAATACGAAAATAGCATTGATGGAAATTTTATTATAGGTAGACACACTAAATCAAAAAATGTTTTGATTCTTGGCGGAAGTTCTGGTCATGGATTTAAAATGGGACCAGGGATTGGAGAACTTGTTAAAGACGTATTATTAAATAATAAAAAAATTCCTTCATTTTTTAACAAATCAAGATTAGAAGAAAGTAAAAATTCTTCTCAATATTATAATGCTCAAATTAAATATGATACTAATAAAAGATTTTTTAATTAAAATAAAAAAGATAAAAATATTTATACTGATATTTTTAATATCATTAATTTATTCTTGTCATGACAATTACAAAGAATGTTCTGATCTAACTTATGGTACAGAATATATAAAAATAACAGGAGTAAGTAAATCTGATAAAAATTATTTTAAATATTTCTCTAAAAAAACTGAAGTTTTTGGGATCAAAATATATGCAACTGAAAGTGTAGACAATGAAAAATTGCTTCATGCAGCATCAATATTGGCTGAATATTTGGATAATGATGAAGATGGTCAAGTTGATAATCAGAAAGTTTTAGATAAACTTATTAAAAAAAATGTTTGGCTGTTACTAGTAAAAAATGAGAGTGATCAAGATGATGCAGCAAGAATCACTCTAAAATATTCGAATTATCAGGATCTTCGCGATGAAGAAATAGCTTTAATAAATGGTTCACCAAGATTTGATGCTTCACTTGAAGAAGTGTTACATTTAATTACTCAACACGGATATGCTAAAGCATACCCAGATGTTTTTGGAGAAAAAAAAGGAAGTAAAATAGCCGATGCTATGGACATAGCAAGAGGTGGTTATTTTAAAAAAGTTCCAAAAAATTATCCAAAAGATGCATGGTATACTTATAATGATGAATCTTGTGATTATGGCTGTCAAATAACAGAGTATACCTATTGGGCTTTAACTTCTATACTTGGAGGTCAAGATTTTGCTGGAAGATTTGATGAAATAAAAGATGAATGGAAACTCAATACAAAACAAAAGATTAAGAATAGTGATGCTACTATTTATAGTTTACTGACTGACCCTAAATATAAACTACCAACAATACTTCCTAATGGAAAATATAGAATCCCCTAATTTTATTTAAATTGCATAATTAATGATTAATGTATTAAAACATCTTTCTTTTTTTACGTTTCTTAGTATAGGTATACTATTTAAGAGTTATGCGAATATTCAAGATTCCACTAGACAAAAAAATAGTTTTATTCAAAAACTAGAAGGATTATATTTCGATTTGGGGCCAGTATATTTAGTTGGAGATCAACAAACTTCTACTCCAGGAACTGATATCATGTACGGTTTTAAAAGAAATATCAATTTAGGAATTGGGTATGAAAAAAATTGGACTAACCCTTTTTTTGCTGGTGCAAAACTAAATCTATTCAGATTTGGTCCTGCAGATAATAATATCACATATACTAATGGGGTTGCACCAGAGTTTAGACTAGGTATCTACGTTTTAGAAAAAATAAAATTGTTTACAAGTTTTGGATTTAGTGTAATCAATTGGAATGACGGCCCATTGGGTAAAGATGGCTCTTCTTGGGGATTTCCAACTGGAATTGGAGCAAAATATGAAATTAAAATAAATGATAATTATAATCTTACATTAGAAGGTTATTATAAGATATTTAATACTGAAGATGGATTAGATCATAATGTGTTTGGTGATAACTATGACCATACATTTGGATTTTCAATTGGGATAGGAATTCCAAATAGAAAAAAACAAGGAGATATTTCATTTGAAGACTATGAACAACTGAAAAGCCAATTAGAAGTAGCCGAAACTAGAATAATGTTATTAGAATCTGATGCAATAAAAATTGAAGAAATAAATTTAGAAGAAGGGGATTCTCTAATCAAAGTAAATAATTTCTTAAATAAAATTGAAATTTTTGAAACAGCTATGATGTCTGATATTTGGGCAACACAAAATTTGCCAGAAGGAGAAAATTTTATTTTATTGGGAAGCTATGGATCAAAAGAAGGAGCCAAACAATTTATTTATAGAAATAGACTTGAAGAATATGAATATAAAATCATCTTAAATACAATAGATGACTACGAGTTTTTTAGAGCCGCAATTGGTCCTATTAAAACAATTAGGGAAAGTATAGGAATACTTAAACGAATTAGAGAAACATTGCCAAAAGCCGCTTTTATTAAATTGGTTAAATTACAATAACAATTAATCTAGATTTTTTTCTAGTCTTAATCTTAAATTTTCTCTAATATTTAACCAAAAAAGATTATAATCGCCAATATGATAATCTTTCCATTCATAAAGTTTTCTGGCCGGGAAAGGAATTTCAATATTTTTAACCTGTAAAGTTCCATTTTCAGATTGAACTTGAAGTGACCGCTCTCGTTTTATTTTTATCTGATTAATTTTTGAATTAAATAATTTGTATCGCATTAATTGAAAAAAATTGGGGAGTAACATTCCCTTATGATTTTCTAAGAAACTCATTCTGCTATCATTAATAAATGAAATGGGGTTGGTAGCAATAATTTTTTCATTATAAAAATATGGAATATAACCTTTTCCAAAAGTATTCCAGGAAAGAAAACAATTTACTTCACTAGGACTATCACATTCACTTATTTCATCAAAAACATCTTCTATAGGCATCCCAGGAAGATATGATAATAGTAATTTTTCTTTCATATCTTTTCTTTTAAATATCAATTCATTTAATAACCTCACAGCATGATAACTCCCTTGACTATGACTTGCTATAATAAATTTTTTGCCATTATTTTTTTCATTAAAATATTCTACAAATGCTCTTCTAACATCATTATATGCTATATCATTGGCTTCTTTGGCAAAAAAACGCAATTTATCGTTTTCAAAATTGAACAATTTTAGATTCTTATCTTCATAAATTTTATTTTTAGCATATAAATAATTATCTGCTTGGGATTTGTCTTTAATCAAATCCATTAAATATTCATTAGACATATGAAAGCCCAAGGCATCATAAAATAATTGTCTATATAAAGGAGAATAAACATTGGCTATCCCTGAAAAAATACTTGCTTGTAAAGCAATAGGAAGTTTTCTGATTTTTTCATTTAATTTTTTATCTTCTGTGTCAGCATTCCAAAGGTTTCCATTATATCCGTCATAATACATAGTTGGATATATAAAAAATACATCTAATTCTGAAGAATAGGATTTTGCATTATCAACATAATCCTTCGGCAAAGGAATTGGTTTTTTAGGTGTTGTAACCCAATTCCTTTCTAAACGATAATCTGGAGCTTTAGGGTAACCGTTATAAGAAACTAAATATTTATTATAGTTACAAGAAGCAAGTAAATAAACTAGACAAAAATACACTATTCTCATAATCACTAAATAAAATAATACTTATATATTGAAAATTGAAAAAAAATATAAATATTTGGTTGTGAATCTTCAAAAAAAAATATTTACTTTCTTGTTTATAGTTCTTATATATTTCCCAATTTTTTCACAAAAAAATAAAAGGAAAATAGATTTTCCAAATATTAATGGATATTATACTCTATCAACAGACTTTCATCAGCATACAGTTTTCTCAGATGGAAATGTCTGGCCAACTATAAGAGTTCAGGAATCCTTTAAGGATGGATTGGATGCTATTTCATTAACAGAACATTTGGAATATCAACCACATAGCTTAGATATTCCACATCCAGACAGAAATAGATCATATCAAATTGCAAAAAAATACGCAGATAATCTGAATAATTCACTCCATGAAGAAGAAAAATTATTAATTATAAATGGACAAGAAATTACTAGAAAAATGCCACCTGGCCACATAAATGCAATTTTTATTGAAAATGCAAATTTGCTGCTACACAAAGAAGATTCGATTCAAGGTATACTAGAAGCAAATAAACAAGGTGCTTTTCTTTTTTGGAATCATCCTGCATGGCCAGCACAAAGAAGTGATGGAATAGCAAAACTGGATTCTTTACATAAATACTTGATATCTAATAACCTTATTCATGGAATAGAAGTAGTTAATGAATTGTCTTATTCAGAAGAAGCATTACAAATAGCTTTAGATAATAACTTAACAATTATGGGAACATCTGATATTCATGGATTAATTGACTGGTTATTTAATATTTCTAATGACACATATAGTAAAGAAGATAATAGTCAATTCATTATTGATAATCATAGGCCCGTAACGTTAGTATTTGCTAAAGAAAAAACTGAAAATGGAATAAAAAAAGCTCTATTTGATGGAAAAACTGTTGTTTATTATAATGAACTATTAATTGGGAAAAAAGAATTTTTAAAACCATTAGTTGAAAGTAGTTTAAAGATCGTTAGACAAGAAAATCTTCAATTAAGTTATTCAGAAACAGGAAAATCATCAATTACAAAAATTGAAATCATTAACATCGCCAATGCTCCTTTCATACTAAAAAATAAATCTCCATTTACATTTGAAACTAAGAATGATGTCATCTTGATTCCAGCAAAAAGTACTACAGAAATTTCAATAAAAACTACAAATAAAATCAATGTAAACAATGTTACGTTTTTTGTATTAAATGCAATTACAGCTCCTAAACAATATTTAGAAATTGATTTAAAATTAAAAAGCAAAGAAA
>CAZYIL010000019.1:0-17914 GCA_964646945.1 uncultured Marinoscillum sp.
GTTGTTCTTTATTCTGTTGTTCTTTATTCTGTTGTTCTTTATTCTGTTGTTCTTTATTCTGTTGTTCTTTTATCCTTTTCGTAACTAATTCATAATTATATTTTGATTCGGTATTTAATGAATTAGCTTTAATTGAATTTTTGAACAGTTCTAAAGATTCTTCTAATTTATTATGCTTATCAGATATAACTCCTAATTGTTGATATGCAATAGATTTTATTTTATTGTTTTTAGATGAAGAAAGTAAGTTATATCCATCAATAGCTTTAATAGTATCATTATTAAGCAAATATGAGTGAGACAAGTTTAATTGAACTTTATCATCTTTTATATTCATGGAATCAAGTAAATAACTATATTTATTAATTGCTAATTCATAATTTTTTTCAAAGAAATACCTTTCAGCTTCCTTTTTTAATTTGTTTATTTTAGCAACATCATTTGTTGAAACAATTAAATATAAAAGAATTATAATTTTCATATTTTTAAAGCCTTAAAATTAAACATAAAATCAATCATTAAAAGTATCAAAGCTATAAACAAAAAATAGAAATATTTGTTTTTAGAAGTATCTATTTGTTTGACATCTCGAACATCACCTTTTATTTTACTTATATCATTTATCAAGAGTTTAATTTCATTTTTTTCATTAGTTATTTCATAATATCTTCCATTTGTTGATAAAGCAATTTTTTTTAATGAATTAGAATTAAGCTTAGTCACTACATTTTGACCATTTTTATCTTTTTTTATTATTCCAGTACTTGAAATTATATTGCTGCCTTTGTTTGTTCCTATACCTAAAGTAAAAAGTTTAATTGAGGAATCTTGAATTTCTTCAACATATTGACTCGTATTTTCTCCAAAATCTTCTCCATCACTTATCAATAAAATTATTTTAGATTTATTTGTATTTGGAATATTATCATCATTTTTTAATTTTTTTAAAGATATTCTTAAAGGTGGACCAAAATCTGTTCCAGTATTTGGTACAAGTCCAGTATTTAGAGTTTCTATAAATAAATTCAGAGCATTTTTATCGTATGTTAATGGACATTGAACAAAAGCATCATTAGAAAACATAACTATTCCTATGCGATCAGAATAAAATTCATTTATTATGTTTTTGAGTTCGAATTTTATTTTTTCTAATCTGCTGGGTTGAATATCTTTAGCGTTCATTGATTCAGATAGGTCAACAGCAATCATAATATCTTTTCCTACTATTTGTATTTCTTTGTTACTTTCTCCAAATGAAGGGCCTAAGAGTGAAATGATAAATAGACTAAAGTAAATTGTGCGTAATGAAAATTTGATGATGATACTATGATAATTTACCGTTATGAATTTGTTTATATTACTAAGTTTTACGAAGTATAAAGAGTAAAAAAATATAAATAAAGTAACCAATATAACTTCTATACTTCCTATGTTTCTAATCCAGTCCATAATAATCTTCAAAATTAATTAAAGCTTCTATAGTAGAATAGTGATATTACAACATTTAACCATTTTTCACATTTAGAATTAATGTATAAAAGTTTTAAGGAAGTAAGTGATGTTTTTATATTTGCCTTTCAACTAGGAGAGGTGGGTGAGTGGCTTAAACCAGCAGTTTGCTAAACTGTCGTACGCCTTTATCGCGTACCGGGGGTTCGAATCCCCCTCTCTCCGCATTATTTATTTTGTTGTATAAAATCATAATAGTACTTTTCTTGTTTAACACATCGCTTTTTTCACAAAAGAGAAGTGAAGATGATTATCAAAAGAAAATTTTCAATTCGGGTGATAAATCTATTAAATATAGAATTTTAGAACCATTTTATGGAGAAAAAGAACCTGTTCCTTTGTTTATTTTTCTTCATGGTTCAGGAGAGAGAGGTTATGACAATAAATTGCAACTTATTCATGGATCAGAATTTTTTTTGAAGGAAACAGAAAAACAACAATATAATTCTTATGTTGTTTTTCCACAATGTCCAGTAGATACTAGATGGTCTTATCATAAATTAGATCCTTGGACTGAAGAAAATCTAATTACATCAAAGGAAAAAAAGAAAATATCTTATTATGGAAATCTTGTTATTGAATTAATTGAGAAACTAATAAAAGAAAAGAATATTGATCAAAACCGCATATATATCTCGGGTCTTTCTATGGGGGGTATGGAACTTTTGATTTAGTATCACACCGACCTGAAATTTTTGCAGCTGCTGCACCTATTTGTGGTGGTGCGGATTTAGAATTACTTGAAAACGCAAAAAAAGTTCCTTTTTGGATTTTTCATGGAGAAATGGATAAAGTGGTACCAGTTAAAAATTCTAGAGATGCTTATCAATTATTAAAGAAATTTTCTAATCAAAATATGTATACTGAGTATAAAGGTGTATATCATAACTCATGGGATTATGTTTTTAAAGAAAATAATTTTTTTGAATGGTTTTTTAAGAAAAATAAAATTAGTACACAATAGCACTTTTAAATGGAATTTGACTAATTGGTTTAAGATTTGAAAGCTCGACCAGGTATAAAGCTGATACAGGATTATAGCCCGCTTTTTTTAATACAGTGTATGCGCCATTCCCAGTCCCACCAGTTGCTATAACATCATCAAAAATCAAAACATTTCCTTTTCCTTCTTGTACTTGCATGGTAGCTTCACCATATTCAAGCTTATGTTTTACAGTATAAATTTTTCCTGGCAATCTATTTTTTTTGCTTCTACATAAAACAATGCCCTTATTGAGTTTATCTGCAAGAATTGAACCTATTAAAAAGCCTCTAGCTTCAATTAAAGCTATATACTCATATTCTTCATCTTTAATTAAATCAATACATTTTTGAACGAGTAAGTTTCTTATTTTTGGATTTTTATATACTGGGTTTAAATCATAGTATTTTATTCCATCTATTGGATAGTTGAGATATGTTTTTATGTAATCTTTTATATATTCCATAATATTATAATTCCGCAAATATATTTAAATTTTTATCAAAGATATGATTCTATGAAAATCAGAATTATTTTACTATGTTTAGGTTGTGAAAAATTTTATCTTAATTATTTTCATTTTATTTTCATCTTTTTTTCGTGTATTTTCTCAGGTTGATAAGAGATTAAAAGGGTTAGACTCTGAACTTCAAAAAGTATTAAAATCTTTAAACGAAACAGGTTTTTCTGTTGCTGTAGTTGAGAAGAATCAGATGATTTACGCTAAAGGATTTGGTTATAGAGATTATGAAAATAAGATCCTTAATGATGAAAACACTTTATTTGCAATTGGATCTTGTACTAAAGCATTTACATCTTCTATATTGGGTTTGTTAAGGGAAGAAGGGAAACTTGATTTTGAAGATAGTCCTATTGATTATGTAGAAGAGTTAAAGTTTTATGATGGTCAAATAAATGATCTAATTACCATAAGAGATTTAATGAGTCATAGAACAGGAATACCTAGACATGATTTTTCTTGGTATTTTTTTCCTACATTTTCTAAAGATAGTTTAATCAAAAGAATTCAGTATCATCAACCTTTTACTTCTGTTAGAAATAAATATTATTATAATAATTTTATGTTTCTTGTCCAGGGTGTAATTGGAGAAAGAATAACTGGTGAATTATGGGAAGATAATATTAGAAAAATGATTTTCGAACCATTAGGCATGAAAAGGTCAAATCTTTCGATAGCAGAGATGGAAAAAGAAGAGAATGCTGCTTTTGGTTATTTGGAGGGTCATCAAAAAACAGATTATTACAAAATTGCTGGAATGAGACCTGCAGGAAGTATAAATAGCAGTGCAAGAGAGATGTCCAATTGGTTAATTACTTGGATTAATGGAGGGAAATATAAAGGAAAAGAAATTCTACCTTCTTCGTATGTTTTAGAAGCCATGAGTTCACAAAATGTTTCTGGAGCAAATCTTCCTACACAACAAACACCTGGATTACATCTTCAGAATTATGGTTATGGATGGCAGCTTTCATCTTATAAAGGTCATTATAGGGTAGAACATGGTGGCGCTATTGATGGTTTTAGGGCTAGCACTTCTTTTTTTCCTAGTGACAGTTTAGGGATAGTGGTTCTTTCAAATCAAGGAGGATCTCTAATTCCTTCTATTGTAAGAAATATCATTTCAGACAGGATGTTAAATAAAGAAAAAACAGATTGGTTAAAACTTGTTATCAAAGAGATGAAAGAAGTTAAAAAAAACGAGAAAGAAGGGAAAAAGATTTTTATTTCTTCTAAAAAGGAGGGGACAAAACCTTCTCATTTATTGGAAGACTATGCTGGTTATTATAATCATCCTGGATATGGAACCTTTCAATTATTGATAAAAAATGATTCTTTGTTTGCGATTACTCCTATTATAACTATGTGGTTAAATCATTATCACTATGACACATTTGTTCCTGTAGAAGTTGTAAATGGAAAGGTTGATTCGCTTCTTTCTTATGATGATTTTCTGGTAACCTTTTCTTCGAATAATCAGGGAGAAATATCATCATTAAGTGTGAAATTTGAGCCTTCTATTGACGAACCCATTGTTTTTGGCAGAGAACTAAAAGAAGTTAATGTTAATAAGGAAACAATAGGAAGATATGTTGGTGAATATCAGCTTACTTCTCAGGTAATTACTAAAGTATATTTAAAGGATGAAGTGCTTTATCTTTTTGTTCCTGGACAACCTGAATACGAACTTTATCCAATTGGTAATAATAAGTTTGTATTAAAAATTCTTGAAGGATATAAGCTTGAATTTATTCTTGATAAAAAAGGAAAAGTAACTGAAGTTTTGTTTATTCAACCTAATGGGACATTTAAAGCAAAAAAAAAATAACAATACTTTAGTAATTTTCTTTTTTATTTCAATTTATGATGTATCTTCGCTTAAATTTTTTAAATCTATTATGGAAAAGGGAACAGTAAAGTTTTTTAATGAATCTAAAGGTTATGGATTCGTTATTGACTCTAAAGATGAATCCGAATATTTTGTTCATGTTTCAAATTTGGTTGATGAGATAAAAGAAGGAGATGCTGTAGAATTTGAACTAGAAGAAGGTAGAAAAGGATTAAATGCTGTTAATGTTAAGATTGCATCTTAATTATTATCGTATTCAGTAATTTTAATTCATCAAAACATATCATCACATTAACGCTTATATTTTTATATAGTGTATGTTTATATTATATAAATTATTATATGTAGTTTAACGAACAATTATTTCATTTTATTTAATAATATTATTGAAATATTTTCTTAATTATACTTCTTGCTAGAGTTGTTTAATAAAATTACTTTTGCATTCATAAAATGGTCCCGTAGCTCAACTGGATAGAGCAACTGCCTTCTAAGCAGTAGGTTACAGGTTCGACTCCTGTCGGGATCACCATTCAGGTCTATTTATTAAATTTGAATAAGAATGATAAAAGAGAATATTTAAGCCAATAATTGATTGAGAATATCAATTAGAAGATATATCAAAGGCTTACGAGTATGTAATTAAAGGAGAAAAACAGGAAACGTTTTAATTAACCTTTCCAGGTTGTCTTATATTATTTCCTTTTCTTTTTTGCAAGTTATCTCCAAGGTCAACTCTTGCTATCTCTGCTAAATTTTCAAGTTCTTTGATGATTTCTGGATAGAGTTCTTTTACATCATATTCTTCTCCCGGATCTCTTCTAAGGTTGTAAAGTGCGTATTCAGTCATAATTTTATTATAAGGTCCAGGGTGACCATCATTGCCAGGAAGGACATTTTTATATGATCTGCTTTTATGAGGAAAGACTAATTTCCAATTATCTTTTCTTATTGCTTCTAAATTGTTGTTTCCATAATAATAATATAGATGATCTCTAGGATTAGAATCCATATCACCTTCTAATATTGTAGATATATCTACACCATCTATTTTTTGAGCTGGAAGATTAGAAGAAACTATATTAGCAATAGTTGGAAAAATATCAATGGTTGCTACAATTTTATTTGAAACGCTCCCAGCTTCAATTACTCTGGGCCATTTCATAATGGCTGGAACTCTTTGACCTCCTTCAAAACTTGTGCCTTTACCTTCTCTTAAACCACCAGAAGATCCTGCATGATTGCCAAAATTTAACCATGGTCCGTTATCACTTGTGAAAATCACAAGTGTGTTGTTTTCTAAATTATTGATTTTTAGTGTTTTCATAATTTCACCTACTGACCAATCAATTTCCATCATTAAATCTCCATATAGTCCTTGTGAACTTTTACCTTTGAATTTTTTTGACACAGCTATTGGTACATGAGGCATGGAATGTGGTATATATAAAAAGAAAGGATTGTTTTTATTATCATTTATAAATTCAATTGATTTTTCAGTATACAAAGTTGTAAGTTGAGCTTGATCTTCAAGTGTCCTAATTTCATCTATTTTTTCAAAATCTTTTATTAAAGGTAATTGAGGATAAGATTTTTTTTTCCAATTTGATGTGTCTGATATTTGATTCCCATCAAAATCTACTGGCCACATATCATTCGAATAAGGTAATCCTAAATATGTATCAAACCCATGATTTAGAGGAAGAAATTTTTTTTGAAATCCTAAATGCCATTTACCAAATATGGATGTTTTATATCCTTTTTCTTTTAACAATTCAGCTATAGTAGTCTCTTTCTGGTTTAATCCTATTTTTGAGTATGGCATTAATGCTCCGCTTATTCCTATCCTATTAGAATAACATCCTGTTAGTAAAGCTGCTCTTGAAGCACTACAGACTGCTTGAACGGAATAAAAATTAGTAAATAACATTCCCTCATTAGCAAGTTTATTTATATTCGGTGTTTCATAGTTTATTGATCCAAAAGGAGTTACATCTCCATATCCTAAATCATCCATAAATATTAATATGATATTAGGTTTCTTAACAGAAGAAATTTTTACCAACTGATTCTTTTGATTACAACTCAAAAAAAATAATGTTATGATAAATATCAAAGTTTTGTTCATGTCAAGATATTGAGTATTAAATTATACTTTATAGAATTCTTTTAAAGCATTACCAAAAATTAATAAATCTTCTATTTTTCCTGTGCTTATTCTACACCAATCATAGTAAGGGGGAAATGGCCTTCCTACAAGAATATTTTTTTTCTTCATGAATTTTTGTATTTTATCGATGTGATGTCCGGATTTAAAAAATACAAAATTTGTTTTCGAATTCTTATATTCAAGACCTAATTCACCAAATAATTTGTATAGATAATTAAGACCTTCTTTATTTTTTTCTAAACTATATTCAAAAAAATCATCCTCATTATAGGCGGTGATAGCTGCATGTGTTGCTAGTATATTTGTTCCTGCCATAAGATATTTTCTTATTCTAGCTGTTTTTTCAGGACTTGCTATCATATATCCAATTCTAACTCCTGCAAGTCCGTAAATTTTAGAAAATGTTCTTGAAACTATCATATCATGTCCTTTATTAACTAGGCTGATCATTGAAGGATAACCTTCTTTCAATGAAAACTCAAAATATGCTTCATCAACGAAAACGCATGTTTTTTTTGACATAGAGATACAAAAATCTTTTAATTTATTCGAATCCAACATAGTTCCTGTTGGATTATTTGGGTTACATATAAACAACATACTTGTGTTGTTATTTGTTCGCCTTTCTATTTCATTTAAATCGAATTTTAAATCATCGTCTAAGGGCACCCAGTTTATTTTACATCCAAATTCTTCTGCATAAGTTAGTAGTGCTAAATAGGTAGGTTGACAAGTTATAATTTCTTTTTTTTCAATACCATACATTCTTCCCGTAGCCCTTAATGCCTCGTTGGATCCTCCAGTTACTACAACCATTTTTGGATCAATATTTTCTTTTTCAGCAATCATTTTTTCCAGTTCAGATATTTTAGAGTATGGATACCTACATGCTTGATCAAAAGCATTTATTATACTATTTCTTACTTTTTCTGATGGTCCGTAAGGATTCTCATTTGAACTTAATTTTATAGGGGTATTTTTATTTTTGTTTATAGATATAGTTTCTTTTAAAGGTTGAGCAAGCCCAGTTAATGGGAGAGTGATTCCTGATATGCCCAAAAGTTTGATTAAATTTCTTCTACTTATTTCTTTATTCATTGTTTAAATATTTAGTTTTATGATAATTGTATGATTTAATTAAATATAGTAAACAATAATGGAAAATAAATCTTCACATAAAAAAACTGTTTTATTTATCTCGATGATATTGTTTTTTAATGTATCGTATTCACAAATTTCTAACAAACTTGAATTGCTTGATGTTTTTAATTTAGAATATGTGTCTGACCCTCAAATTTCCCCTGATGGTTCAAAAGTTATCTACGTGAGAAACTTTAAGGATATTATGAATGATAAAAATTATTCAAATTTATGGATTGTAAACTTTGATGGAAACAACAATCTTCCTCTCACTACGGGAAATCAAAATGATTATTATCCTAGGTGGTCTAATGATGGAAAAAAATTAATTTATAAGTCTAATAAGGATGGGTCAACACAGATATATTTAAAATATATAGAATATAATGATGAATCAAAATTGACTAATTTATCTAATGATATTGGCTCTGTAGAATGGTCTTTAAATGACAAGTACATAGCTTTTGATTCTTTTGTCCCTAAAAAGAAAGATGAATTAATTGATATGCCTGAAAAGCCAAAAGGAGCAAAATGGAACAATCCACCAATAGTGATAGATGATTTGCAGTATCGTGCAGATGGTAGAGGTTATTTAAAACAAGGTAAACAACAACTATTTACTCTTCCAATTGAAGGAGGAACGCCAAGGCAGGTCACTTTTATGAATAAAAATCATAGAAATCCAGTCTGGTTAAATGATAATAGTCATTTGGTGTTTTCAGCTAATCTTCATGGTAACTCTGATTTAGATCCAAATAATTCAGAGCTATATTCTGTGAATTTATCCAATGGAAAAATAGATACTCTTACAGCTAGAATTGGCCCTGATAGTAACCCAAGGATTTCTCCAAATGGAAAAAAAATAGCCTACTTAGGTTTTGATGATAAATATTTAGGATATCAGCAAAATGACATTTATGTTATGAATTTAGATGGATCTTCAATTAATAATATTTCTTCAAAATTTGACAGAAATATTCAAAATATTAATTGGTCAAAAGATGGGAAAGGATTTTATTTTCAATATGATGATAAAGGAAATACTAAACTTGCTTTTATTTCAATTTCAGGGCAAACAAATGACATCATAAATGATATAGGTGGTCTTTCCTTAGGTAGGCCATATAGTGGAGGAACTTATTCTGTTTCTAATAATGGGAGCTATGCATACACTTATGGAACAACAAAACATCCAGGAGATTTAGCAGTTGGTTCTAATGGGTTTTCTTTAAGAGTAACTGAAGTTAATAAAGACCTTTTCGATTATAAGAATTTAGGAAATGTTGAAGAGATTTGGTATAAATCTTCATATGATGGAAGAGAAATTCAAGGATGGTTAGTGACTCCCCCTGACTTTGATAATAAAAAAAAATACCCATTGATCCTTGAAATTCATGGAGGTCCATTTTTAAACTACGGATCTAGATTTTCAGCTGAAATTCAGTTATACGCTGCTGCTGGTTATGCTGTTCTTTATATTAATCCTAGAGGTAGTACTAGTTATGGGAAAGAATTTGGAAACTTAATTCATCATAATTATCCAAGCAATGATTATGATGATTTGATATCTGGAGTTGATTATGTTAAAGAAAGGGATTATATAGATGAAAATAATTTATTTGTTACTGGAGGTAGTGGGGGGGGTGTGCTTAGTTCTTGGATTATAGGAAAAACTCATAAATTTAATGCTGCAGTTGTAGCTAAACCTGTAATCAATTGGTATAGTTTTGTTTTATATGCTGACAATACTAGTTTCTTTTATAAATATTGGTTCCCAGGTCTTCCATGGGATAATTTAGAAGAATATATGGAAAGATCACCTATTACTTATGCTGGTAATGTTAAAACTCCAACTATGCTTTTAACGGGAGAAGAAGATTACCGAACTCCAATAGTTGAAAGTGAACAATTTTACACTGCTTTGAAATTAGGTGGTGTTGAAACAGTTCTTGTTAGAATTCCTGAAGCAAGCCACGGAATAGCTTCAAAGCCTAGTAATCTTATTGCTAAGGTAAAAGCTGTAATCACTTGGTTTGATAGGTATAAAAAATAATCTATTTTTTATTATTAACTAATTTTTACTGCAGTGCCGTAAGCTAGTAATTCTGATGCTCCAGCCATCATTACCGAAGTTTGAAATCTTACACATACTACAGCATTAGCTCCTAAAGATTCAGCGTCTTGAATCATTCTTTGAAGAGCTTCTTCTCTAGCATCTGCCTGAAGTTTTGTGTATTCTTTCACTTCTCCACCTACTAAGTTTTTGAAAGCTGCAAAGATATCTTTCCCAACATTTCTTGTCCTAACTGTACTTCCTCTCGCGATTCCTAATGTTGTATCAATCTTTTTTCCAGCAATGTTATTTGTTGTAGTTATTTGCATAATTATTAATTATTAATAAATAAATTTAATATTCTTTATAATATGTTTTGTTAAAAAAGAATATTATTTTCAAATTTGCGCACATTAATTGTTTCGGGGCGTAGCGCAGCCCGGTTAGCGCACCTGGTTTGGGACCAGGGGGTCGCAGGTTCGAATCCTGCCGCCCCGACATCAATTTTTTTTCTCCATAATTATTTCTATCTTAACTTTATTATTCAAACTTAACTCTTATCTATGAGGATTATTCTTTTGTTATTATTGATTGCTTTTGGTATTCAAGCTCAACATAAAGCAGATTTTAAGGCAGCTGAAAAGTTTAGTCAAAAAAACCTTGAAAAAATGCTAAAATCTACTAAAGTGGATCCTAAATGGTTTGAAAAAAATGATAAATTTTGGTATACTTATACAACTACAAAGGGAAAATTTTTTTATGTGGTTGATCCAATTAAAAAAACGAAATCTAAACTTTTTAACAATAAAGATTTCGCATCGAAACTTAGCGAATTAACCAGGAAACCTGTAAACCATAATGAGTTAAACTTGGGTAATTTGAAGTTAGAAAAAGATAATAAAACTCTAATATTTAACCTGGATAGTATAGATTATAACTATAATATTATTACAAAAAAGTTAGTCAAAAAAGATTCCACTGATAAAGAAGAAAAAAACAAATGGGCTTCTTATTCTCCGGATTCTACTTATATAGCATTTGCCAAAAATCATAACTTGTATTTAATGGAAGTTGGGGATGATGATAGTGTTGAAATTCAATTGACTTCAGATGGAGTGAGATGGTTTTCTTATCAGCGGAAACATGGAGATACTACTTCTGATAAAAGGATGAGGGCAAGAACTACATGGTTTAAGGACTCTAAAAAGCTCTATTCTAATAGATCAGATGCTAGAAAAGTTGATGAATTATTTGTTATTAATACTCTTAAAAAACCTAGACCTGAGTTAGAAGTTTATAAATATGCTATGCCTGGGGAAATGAATGTTCCTCAAGAAGTGCTTGAAATTTTTGATGTATCTTCAAGATCTAGAATTACAGTTGAAGCAGATAAATATGTTGACCAAACCATCTCACTTCATCTTACTAAAGAAAAATCTGATAGACTCTACATGGTCAGACTTAATAGAACAAGTGATACGCTGGATGTTTCCTATATAAACACCTATGATGGTTCAATAAATTTTCTATTTGAAGATGTTAATCACCCTTATTTTAATTGGAATTATAGACAACTTGCTGTTCTTAATGAAGGTAAAGAGTTGATATATTGGTCAGAAAAAAATGGTTGGGGACAGTTGTATTTTTATGATGGAAATAATGGTAGATTAAAAAATAAAATTACAAATGGTGGGTATTTTATTACTGGTAGAATTCAAGATATTGACACTTTGGGAAGAAAAGTTTATTATCAAGCTTTTGGTAGAGAAAAAGATGTTGATCCCTACTATAGCATGATATATAGTTCTAATTTTGATGGGTCAGGTATGAAATTATTGACGCAAGAGAAGTATAATCATAAAGTAAATTTCTCTGAGTCAAGCAGATATTTTGTTGATAATTATTCCGCGGTAGATAATGTACCAACATCAGTGTTAAGAGATGTTTCTGGTAATATTCTTATGAAACTTGAGGAGGCTGATTTAAATCTTCTCTATCATGCTGGTTGGAAGATGCCTGAAAGATTTAAAGTTAAGGCTGATGATGGTATTACAGATTTGTATGGTGTTATGTACAAACCTTTTGATTTTGATCCAAATAGGAAATATCCAGTTATTTCATATGTTTATCCTGGGCCTCAGGTTGAATCTTTTAGAAATGATTTTACGATATCAGGAAGATATAATACTGCTCTTGCGCAGCTTGGATTTATTGTTGTCAGCATGGGACATAGGGGAGGAAGCCCTATGAGATCCAAATATTATCATACTTTTGGTTATCAGAATCTCAGAGATTACGCTCTTGCTGATGACAAAAGATCTTTGGAGCAATTGGCTGAACGGCATTCTTGGATTGATTTGGATAAGGTTGGTATATTTGGACATTCTGGTGGTGGTTTTATGTCAACTGCAGCTCTTTTTTCATACCCTGATTTTTATGATGTAGCTTGTTCTTCTGCGGGTAATCATGATAATAACATCTACAATAAGTGGTGGAGCGAAACGCATAATGGTGTGGAAGCGGTATATAAAAACAAGAAAGATGAAAATGATAATGAGAAAGAAGAGCTTTCTTGGGATGCTAAGATTAAGACTAATCAGTCTCTAGCAAAGAATCTAAAAGGATATCTTTTACTAACCCATGGTAATATTGATAATAATGTTCATCCAACCAATTCACTAAGAGTTGTTGATGAACTTATAAAAGCTGGTAAGAGATTTGACATGATGATATTTCCAGGTAAGAGGCATGGTTATGGTGATTTTAGAAGTTATTATGAGAAGATGATGTGGTATTATTTTTCTGAACATTTACTAGGAGATTATAGAAATAATGTGGATATAAATCTTCCAGATTCTAATCAATAAAAAATATAATAATTTAAACTAATAAAATTAGTAATTACTATTAAAATTAGTAATTTTAATTCTCTTTGATAAAATCAAATTGAATTAACTATGAAATCATCCAATCCTTTATTTGAAAATTTAAATTTTTTTCAAAACATACCGTTTTATTTACAGTCAGTAGCTGCTGGTTTTCCTTCTCCTGCAGATGATTTTTTAGAATTTGATCTTTCTCTGGATAAAAAATTCATCAAACACCCAAGTGCTACATTTTTTGTTAGAGCCATTGGAACCTCTATGATCAACGCAAAAATTTTTGATGGCAGCATTCTTCTTGTGGATAGAGCAGAGAAAATAACAAATAATGATATTGTACTTGCAGTATTGAATGGAGAGTTTACAATAAAAAGAATAAAAAGAATAGGCTCAAAATTATTTTTATATCCCGAGAATCCATCTATGAAACCGATTGAAGTTCTTGAAGGATCTGAATGTTATGTTTGGGGTAAAGTTATGTGGTCTTTTAACCAAATAACGTAATTATGATTGCTCTTGTAGATTGTAATAATTTTTATGCTTCCTGCGAACGTATTTTTAGACCCAATCTTGAAAATAAGCCTGTGATTGTTTTATCTAATAATGATGGATGTATTATTGCTAGGTCAAATGAAGCAAAATCTTTTGGGTTCAAGATGGGAGAACCTATTTTTAAAAAAAGACATATGGTTGAAAAATATAAGGTTAATCTTTTTTCATCGAATTTTGCACTTTATGGAGATATTTCTAAAAGAGTCTTTGATGTTATTTCAAAAAATATTATTTCCTATGAAATTTATTCTATCGATGAAGCTTTTTTAGATTTTACAAATTTTTTAAATCCATATCAGAAAGCATTGAAGTTAAGAGAAGACATCAGAAAACATGTTGGAATTACTATTTCTATTGGAATATCTTATACAAAAACTCTTTCTAAAATCGCTGGTTATCTTGCCAAAAAATCAAAAAAGGGGATATGTTTTCTTCATAATAAGGAAGACATCAATTCAACATTGAAATCATTACCTATCGATGAAATTTGGGGTGTTGGGGTAAGAAATGCTATGAAATTAAAAAAATATGATATCCATACAGCAAGTGACCTTATTGAATGTGATGAAAATTGGATAAGAAAGACATTAAATATAGTTGGTCTTAGAATGGTAAGGGAGTTAAAAGGAATTCCTCATTTTGGTTTGGAATCCAAGAAAGAAAGAAAGAAGAGCATATGTACATCGAGGTCCTTTTCTTTAGAAGTCAGAGATTATATGAGAATGTCTGAATATGTGAGTATGTTTTCCTCACGTTGTTCTGAAAAACTTAGGATGGAAAATGGCTATGCTAAATCAGTGAGTGTTTTTATGTATACTAACATGTTTAAACCAAGAGAAAAACAATATTCTGGTTATATGTCAATGAATTTTGATACAGCAACAAGTGACAGTATCAGGATAACGAAACTTGCTTTACAGTGTGTGAAAAAAATTTACAGAGACGGGTATTTATATAAAAAGGCCGGGGTAGTACTTTCAGGGATAATTTCTAAAAATCAAATTCAATTAAATTTATTTGATTCCCATGATAGGATAAGAGGGAATAATCTCATGAAGACGTTAGATTTTATTAATGGTAATATAGGAAAAAATATTTTAAGGCTTGGTTCTTCAGGTTTACATAATGAGTGGAAAATAGGGAAGGAAAGACTTTCTCCATGCTACACGACAAAGTGGTCTGATATTTTACAAGTTAGATTATGAACGGAAAAATAGCCTTTCTCTCTTTAGGGTAATTCTCAAAATTTTTAATGTACCAATTGTGATGAGACAATGCTCTAGGTACTAGATTAATAAAAGTCCATATAAAAAAAGATAATCCTGCTAAACTCCATGTCATAATTGCAAAACCTAACCACTCAATGATTTCACCAAAAAAATTGGGACATGAAATGAAATTAAATAATCCACCACGCGGAATTTGATAACCAGAATCTTCTTTATTTAATCTAAGATTAATCAATTTGTTGTCAGCATTCATATTAATCAACATGCCAAGTAAAAAAATAAATAATCCTACAGTAAAATTATTTTGATACACCCATTCTTGTTCATAAATTGGTTTTACATATCCAAAGTAGTAACCGTTGATTCCGCCGTTTACTAAATTGAAGACTATGGCTAGAAATACTATAAGAATAGGCATCTTTTTTTTTCTAGTTTTTATTCTATTTGGATAAATTATTGTTCTGTTGAAATAGTGGATTACCCAAAGAGAAATAAAAAAGATAGTAATTATTGATTTTTCATTGCTACTAAAGAAAAAAATAAAAGGACATATCATAAGCGCTGGAAGCTCCATAATGAGCCATCCAATTTTATTATCAATTAACTTACCCCAATTAGAAGATGAGTGTCTTCCATAAGGAGCTGTGTACTTTATAATGAAAGGAAATGATACAATGCCAATTGCAATCCATAGTAGTATGTAATAATTTATATTTTCCATTTTAGATAATCTCTTAAGGTCTCTGTTAAGGGTCTTATTTTTAATTTAAGTTCTTTTTTTGCTTTTGAATTATCAATTTTTTTATTGAAGTAAATGATATTATATAATGACTCTTTTGTCAAATTCTTAAGACCCGGAATAAAATAACTATTCATTTTAGTAGCAAAAAGCAAAAATTTGTTTGGAAATAAATTTATGATAGGAAACATAGATTTTATATACCACAAAGGAACTGTAATAACAAATTTTTTTGATTGATTGATTGATTTTATGATTCCAACAATTTCTTTGAATGAATACCATTTTCCAGATATAATATATGATTCTTTAATTTTTTTTATGTTTATAGATTCAATAACTGCATTAGATAAGTCTCTCACATCAATAATGTCTACTCCACCGTTTAAAATAAAAGGAAGTTTATTATTGTATAGATCAACGATAGTTGATCCTAGTAATGAAGGCTTGAAGTCATTAGGTCCCAGAACGGAGGTAGGGTTTAATACGACAGTATCAATATCATTGTTTTTTAAAACTAGCTGTTGTGCTTTTGATTTTGATAGATCATAGGCAAATCCTTTTTCAACCAAATTCCTTTTTTCATTTATTGGTTGATTTAGTGGAAATTTTTTATAAGCATTTATTGAGCTTATATAAATAAATTTTTTTACATCACATTTTATTGATGCATCAAGAATATTTTTTGTTCCTAGAATGTTAACTTCATAAACTTTTTCGTTTTTTTCCTTCCCTATAGATATTAAAGCAGCGGAATGAACGATTACATCACAACCTTGACAAAAATTTTCTAGCATTTTGGTATTGTGTAGATCACCAATAAACTTATTTACATTTAAGTCTCGTATTGCTAGAGAGTTATTTTCTCTTATGAGTACGTTAACTTTATGGTCCAATTCTAATAATTTTCTACATAAATTATTACCTAAGAGTCCTGTTGCTCCCGTTATTCCAATTTTCATTCAATAATATATTTTTTTAATGTGGCATTTACTTTTATTTCTATTGTTTCGGCAATATTTTTAAACAGAAGTTTTGGGATTTTAATTTCATAATCATCAAGAGTAATTTCAAAATTCGATATGACATTAATATTTTCTTCACTTATATTGATTTTTAATGGTATCTGAAAATTATTTGATACTCCGTGTAATTCTAATTTTCCTTGAGCTACTAATTCATTTGATCCCATTTCCAATCCATCAATCGATTTTGATAAAGTTCCTTTAAATATGCAGTTTGGAAACTTTTCAGTTTCTAAATAACTATCATTAAAATGTTTTTCCATCAAATTATTTGGAAAATCAAATTTACTCATAGGTATTTTTATAATAAATTCTTTAGTTTCAAAATCAATAACTCCTATGGCATCTATATTTTCTGCTTCAATGTTTTCTATTGGAGCATAGGAATAAAATGTAATATTGGAATTGTTAATAATAAATTTTTCAGAATTAGTTTGATGAAAGTTGAAAGCTGATAATAAAAAAACTAATACTACCATTCTTTTTTTGAAGATTTGTTTCCTATGGTAAATTCTCTAGTAATATTAAATCCAAAATGGATTGTTCCATCAGACCAACTTTTATTTGTTTCAAGCAAGAACCCTTTTTCATTCATAGGTGATGAGTTGCTAAAATGAAGTTGAAATACATGACCTCCAGTCTCAATATCTATTCCAACACTTAATGAATTATAATTATTATCAAATGTATTTATGTATCCAATAGAATTTTCTTTTTTATGTTTAAGTCTATAAAAATATTCAACATTTAGAGCTATCCTCTTTGATAACATATATTTTCCTGCAAGACCAATGACAAAGAATGTATTTTTGTTATAATTTTCAAAATCATTGAACAGAAGACTTGGTGTTAATTGGAAAGAAAATTTATCATTTACTTTTTTTGCTATAAGAAGTTGATGAATATAAGAGATTCTACTCTTAAAATCTATTTTGGGGTTATACTTTAATGTATTGATAGATTCAGAATTTAAGTAATAAATTGATAATGGTTTAGATGAGACACCTTTTGATTGTTGCATCAATGCAATTTTAAAAAATATATCATAACTTTTTTGATATGAACTTCTCCCAAGACCAATCATCATTTTGTTATTTATACCGTATTCAAAACCAAGTCTAATTGTGGCCATATCCAGACCAAAAATATCATAGAGACCATTATTTAACGGTCCAAACCTATGAGAGATTCTAAATTCTAAAGATTTAGGACTTGCTAGTTCTATGGAATGGCCATTAATTATTCTAGTTGATTTGAATGTAGA
>CAZYIL010000020.1:0-17485 GCA_964646945.1 uncultured Marinoscillum sp.
GATCAAAAAAAAGCACACCATATGCTGCCCAAGTCGCTACTGAAAATGCTGTAAAAATGGCTTATGATTTAGGTTTAAGAAAAGTTGATATTTATATAAAAGGACCAGGATCAGGGAGAGATTCTGCAGTTAGAACTATTCAAAATGCTGGTCTTGACGTTTTATCTATAAATGATGTTACACCATTACCTCATAATGGGTGTAGACCTCCTAAAAAAAGAAGAGTTTAATTATAATTTATTATATATGGCAAGATATACAGGTCCAAAATCAAAAATTTCCAGAAGATATGGTGAGCCAATTTTTGGAGATACTAAGGCATTGGAAAAAAAACCTCATCCACCTGGACAACATGGAAGAGGTAGAAGGAGAAAACCATCAGAATATGCTATTCAATTGTCTGAAAAGCAGAAAGCCAAATACATTTATGGTATTCTTGAAAGGCAATTTCGTAATTTATTTAATAAAGCTTCAAGAAAATCTGGAATCACTGGAGAAAATTTACTTCAATTATTAGAGTCAAGATTAGATAATGTTGTTTTTAGATTAGGTATTGCAAAAACAAGAAGATCAGCAAGGCAATTAGTTTCTCATAAACATATTTTGGTTAATAATAAATTAGTAAATATTCCTTCGTTTAATGTTAAAGAGGGTGATTTGATAAGCATTAGAGATAAATCTAGATCTCTTTCCATAATTAATGATTCAATAAATGACCCAAATTCTACTAAATACAAATGGCTAGAGTGGGATTCTAAAACTTTTTCTGGTAAGTTATTAAACTATCCTGAAAGGGAATCAATTCCTGAAAATATTAATGAACAATTAATTGTTGAACTTTATTCAAAATAAAATTTTAAAATAAATATATAATATTATGTCACTACTTTCATTTCAACTCCCAGATAAAATAGTAATGGAAAAATCTGATGATTTTCATGGACTGTTTACTTTTAAACCTCTTCAACCAGGATATGGTGTTACAATTGGAAATGTTGTAAGAAGGGTTTTACTTTCTTCTTTAGAAGGATATGCTATAACAGCAATTAAAATTCCTAATATTCTTCATGAATTTTCTACAATTGAAGGTATTGTTGAAGAAGTTTCTGAAATAATTTTAAATTTAAAAATGGTTAGATTTAAGAGCAAGATTGATAATCCAGAAGAAAATATTTCAGTAAAATTTAATAAGAAAGGAGAATTTAAAGCACAAGATATAGCTGATTCTACAAGTTCTTATAAAATATTGAATCCTGATCATCTAATTTGTACAATAAATAAATCTATTAAATTTAAAATTGATTTAAAAATTGAAAAAGGACGAGGATACGTTACTGCAGAAGAAAACAAGGTTAGTGCTCAGGAAGTTGGCTTTATAAGTGTGGACTCAGTATTTACACCAATCTTAAATGTAAAGTACCATGTTGAAAACACTAGAGTAAAACAAAAGACTGATTTTGAGAAATTGGTACTAGATATTAAAACAGATGGTTCGATACATCCAGAAGAAGCATTAAAGGATTCTGCAAGATTACTAATTAAACACTTTGTTTTATTTTCTGATAAAGATATGGAATTTGCTGAAGATACTTCTGGTGAAATTGAAGCGGTTGATGAAGAATTATTACATATGAGAAAGCTACTTAAAACTTCTCTTACAGATTTAGATCTTTCAGTAAGAGCTTACAATTGTTTAAAAGCTGCTGAGATTAAAACTCTTGGTGATTTAGTAAGTATAGAGATTTCTGATATGATGAAATTCAGAAATTTTGGAAAAAAATCACTTACTGAACTCGAAGAACTTGTTGAAAATAAAGGGTTGAACTTTGGGATGGATTTAAAAAAATACAATTTAGACTAAATTTTTTAATGAGACACGGAAAAAAATTTAATCATTTGGGAAGAATTCCTTCTCATCGTAATTCGATGTTATCAAATATGGCTTCTTCTCTTATTTTGGAAAAAAGAATTTCTACAACTTTAGCTAAAGCTAAAGCATTAAGAAAGTTTGTTGAGCCTTTGATTACAAAAGCAAAGAATGATACTACACATTCAAGAAGAATAGTTTTTTCTTATTTGAAGAACAAGTTTTCAGTTAAAGAATTGTTTGATCAGGTTTCTCAGAAAATTTCAGATCGACCTGGTGGTTATACAAGAATAATTAAAATGGGATCTAGATTAGGTGATAATGCTAATATTTGTTTAATAGAGCTTGTTGATTTTAATGATCTATTAATTGATGATAAAGATTCTAAAAGTTCTGGTAGGAAAAGAAGAAAAAGAAGATCTAAAAACACGAAGACAAAACCAATTAATGAAATTAAGAAAATTAAATCTGATTCAGGTTCTAAGAAAAAAATCAATAAAAAAAATGTTGATAAAAAATCTAAATAAATTATATAAATCTATTTTATTTGATAACTAAAGGGGTTAAATTTTATTTAATCCCTTTTTTATTTTTTATTTTTGAGCTAAAATTAATTGATGGTTGAAACTGATAGATCTACTGCAAAATTATTACTAGATGATGGTAAGTTTTTTATTGGTAATGCATTAGGGATAAAAGGGCTTGCTACAGGTGAAATTTGTTTTAATACTGGAATGACGGGATATCAAGAAATATATACTGATCCATCATATTATGGTCAAATTATTGTGAATACCACTTCTCATATTGGTAATTATGGAACAAAGAGTAATGAACAAGAGAGCTGTCAGAGTCAGGTAAAAGGTATTGTAATTAGTGAATACTCAAATGTTTTTAGCCGAAATTCCACAAAGACAAGTTTAGGTGATTTTTTATTTATGAATAATACTTTAGGTATATATAATATAGATACAAGAGAATTAGTTAAACACATAAGAAGTCAAGGTGCCATGAATTGTATAATTTCTACTGATAATTTGGATGATGAATTCTTAAATGCAGAACTTAAAAAAGTTCCTTCGATGAAGAATTTGGAATTAGCATCATTTGTTACAACTAAAAAACCTTACTTTTTTGGAGATAAGACTAGTAGTCATAAAGTTGCTGTTTTAGACCTTGGTTGTAAAAAATCTATTCTAGAAAATTTTAATAGAAGAAGTATACATTGTAAAGTTTTTCCAGCAAAAACAAAGTCAAAAAACATTTTAGAATGGAATCCCAATGGGTTTTTTATATCAAATGGTCCAGGAGATCCTGCTTCTATGGATTATGCAGTTAATACTGTAAAAGATATATTAAAGATTAATATGCCAATTTTTGGAATTTGTTTGGGACATCAAATTCTTGCGAGAGCTTGTGGTATATCGACATATAAATTACATCATGGACATAGAGGTATAAATCACCCTGTTAAGAATATTATAACAGGAAAATCTGAAATAACTTCTCAAAATCATGGATTTTCTGTAAGTTTTGATGATATTAATAATTCTAAATTAGTTGAATTAACACACATAAATTTAAATGATAATACAGTTGAGGGTATTAAATTAAAAAATAAAAAGGCTTTTTCTGTACAATATCATCCTGAAGCTTCTCCAGGACCTCATGATTCTAAGTATCTTTTTGATAATTTTATTAAAATGTTGTGAAAAATAATGACAGCCATTAAAAAAATTCATGCAAGACAAGTTTTAGATTCTAGAGGAAACCCTACCATCGAAGTAGATGTTATTTCTTCAAATGATTTAATGGGAAGATCAACTATACCTTCTGGTGCATCAACTGGAAAAAATGAAGCAGTAGAATTAAGAGATTTAGAAAAATTTTTTTTAGGTAAAGGTGTTTTGAAAGCTGTTAAAAATGTTAATAAAATCATTTTTCCAATCCTAAAAGGGATTTCTCCTTTTGAACAAGAAAAAATAGATAATTTATTAATTGATCTTGATGGAACATCTAACAAATCAAATTTGGGAGCAAATGCTATATTAGGAGTTTCGCTGGCGATAGCCCGTTTATCTTCTATGGAAAAAAAAATTCCTTTATTTGAATATTTAGGTGATGAAGATTCAAGATTACTTCCAATTCCGATGATTAATATTATTAATGGTGGTTCTCATTCTGATGCTCCAATTGCATTTCAAGAATTTATGATAAGACCTATAGGAGCAATTTCTTTTAAAGAAGCATTAAGATGTGGTGTAGAAATTTTTCATAATTTAAAATTAATATTAAAAAAAGAGAATTATAGTACTGCTGTTGGTGATGAAGGTGGATTTGCACCTAATTTTTCAACTGGAATTGAGGAAGCTATTGAAAAGATAATACAATCTATAAATTTTTCAGGATATAAAATTAATAGAGATGTCACTATTGCAATTGATTGTGCTGCTTCAGAATTTTATAAAGATAATTTTTATGATTATTCTTTATTTGAAGGAAAAGATGGTAAAAAAAGAAATTCACTTGAACAAGTAGATTACTTGGAAAAACTAGTTAATAATTATCCAATAGACAGTATTGAAGATGGATGTTCAGAAAATGATTGGTTTGGATGGGAAGAATTAACGAAAAGAATAGGTGATAAATGCCAATTAGTAGGTGATGATAATCTTGTTACTAATATTAAATTTTTGGATAAAGCAATAAAACAAAAATGTGGAAATGCAATATTGATAAAACCAAATCAAATCGGTACTTTAACAGAAACTATATCTGCAATCAATTTGGCGAAAAATGCAGGTTGGAATTCCATTATATCACATAGATCTGGAGAAACTGAAGATACAACTATTGCTGATCTAGCCGTAGCGTTTAATACTGGACAAATTAAAACTGGTTCAATGTCTAGATCTGAAAGAATAGCAAAATATAACCGATTGCTAAGAATTGAGGAGTATTTAGGTAAAAAGGCTTTATATTTATCAAAATAATATTTAATATATTTGAATAATGATCAACTCGGATTATAGTAAATTTTTTAAAAATTTTTATTTTTTATTTTTCCTTTTTTTTCTATTATGGATGTTATTAATAGATTCCAATGGTTTTAAAAACAGGTATAATTTATATAAAAAATCAACGGAATTAATTAATGAAATTGATTATTATGAGGCAGAGATTAAGAAAGTTGAATTAGAAAGAAAAGCGTTTGATGAAGATGATAAACTCCTTGAAAAATTTGCAAGAGAGAATTATTTTATGAAAAAAAGATCTGAGGATATTTATTATGTATCAGATAAATAACTATTAATAGATTATGGATATAAAAAGTGAAAATTTTTTATTTAATTATTTAAATAATCCTTCGCCTACTGGTTTTGAAAGCTCGGGTCAGAGTATTTGGTTGGAGTATTTAAAACCTTATATTTCAGATTATATTTCAGATACTTATGGTACTATAGTTGGTGTGATTAATCCAAAATCAAATTATAAGGTTGTGATAGAAGCTCATGCCGATGAAATATCTTGGTTTGTAAATTATATCACAGATGATGGATTTATCTATGTTATTAGAAATGGAGGTTCTGATCATCAAATAGCTCCGTCAAAAAGGGTAAATATTCATACGGAAAAAGAAATAATTAAAGGTGTTTTTGGATGGCCAGCAATTCATGTAAGAGATCCAAAAAAAGAAGAGATTCCAAGCTTAAAAAATCTTTTTATTGATGTTGGATGCAGTTCAAAAAAAGATGTTGAAAAACTAGGAATCCATGTTGGCTGTGTAATAACTTTTGACGATGAATTGATCACTTTAAACAAGGATTATTTTACTGGAAGAGCTTTGGATAATCGTATTGGTGGTTTTATGATCGCTGAAGTTGCCAAAAGGATTAGTAAAAATAAAATAAATTTAGATTTTGGCCTTTATATTGTAAATTCTGTGCAAGAAGAAATTGGTTTGAGAGGAGCTCAAATGATTGCTGAAAAAATAAAGCCAAATGTAGCTATTGTGACTGATGTAACTCACGATACTAATTCTCCAATGTATAATAAAAAATCGGATGGCGATGTTAAATGTGGACGTGGACCAGGTTTAACTTTTGGGCCAGCTGTTCAAAATAATTTGTTAAAATTATTAATAAAAACTGCTAAGAAAAATAAGATTCCTTATCAATTAATTGCAACTTCTAGATCAACAGGAACTGATACAGATGCTTTTGCTTATTCTAACGATGGTGTTCCCTCGGCCCTAATCTCTCTTCCTTTAAAATATATGCATACTACGGTAGAAACTGTCCACAAGGATGATATTGATAATTGTATTGAACTAATTTATCATTCAATTTTAGAATTAAAAAAAGACCAAGACTTCAGATACATTAAATAATTTGAAATATTTTTTTTTTTGCTTATAAAAAATATTGTTATTATAAAGATCAAGAAATTTTATAACCGACTTTTTTGAGATCTTCCCAAAAATTATTGTAAGATTTTTTTACAACATTATAATCATCAAAATAGACAGATTTTATTGATGCTACAGGAGCAAAGGACATAGCCATTCTATGGTCTTTATAAGTATTAATTTTAATCGGTTTCTTGTTTATATTTTTATATTTTTTTAAAATCCATTTATTATTAAAATAAATTAATTCAGAACCAATTTTTTTTAATTCTTTACTCATTGCTTTAATTCTATCAGTTTCTTTTATTATTAGATTTTCAATTCCAGTTATTTCAAGATTTATTCCTTTTATTGTAGCTACCACCATAACTGTTTGAGCTAAATCTGGACAATCTTTAAAATCTATTTTATATTTTTTTATATTATTTATTTTTTTTTCTATTATAATTCCTTTTTTTGTAAAAGTTGTTTTAACTCCAAAATTTTTCATAATTTTTGAAATCTTTATATCTCCTTGAAATGATTTTTTTCTTAAACCTTTTAATTTTATTTTATTATTATTTTTATTTATAGCAACTATACTGTACCAATAACTAGCAGATGACCAATCTGATTCTATTGTATAACTTCCTCCAGAATATTTTTGATTTTTTATTTCAATAATATTACTACTTAAGTCATATTTTATTCCAAATCTTGACATTAAATTTAGAGTCATTAGAACATAAGGTTTGCTACGAAAAGGTTTTTTAATCTTCATTCTAATTCCTTTTTTTAAAAGAGGCGCTATCATTAATAATGCCGAAATATATTGACTGCTTACATTTCCTGAAATAGAAATGTTTTTTATTTTTTGATTAATTTTATTATTGATAAATATTGGAGGGTATCCTTTTTGATTTAAATACTCAATTTTTGCTCCTATTTTGTTCAGATTATCAACTAATAATCCTATGGGTCTTTTTTGCATCCTCTTTGTTCCAGTTAATGTTATACTATCGTAGTTAAGAGCAGCAAATGCTGTTAAGAACCTCATAGTTGTTCCAGCGTCTTTTGAATCCCAAATCAATTTATTTTTTTTATTAAGAATATTTTTCATTATTTGAGTATCATTTGCACTTGAAAGATTTTTTAAAATTATTTTTTGATTTGAAAGAGCCTGAATTATTAACATTCTATTACTTTCACTTTTTGATGAATTAACTCTTATTTCTTTTGTGCCAATATTTTTGAAAAATCTTATATTTATTGATTTCATTTTTTCAATAAATTATTAAAATAAAGAAGACTTTGTTCTATTTCATTTTTTGAAATAGTAATATTATATGTTGAAACTCCAATACTTTTTAATAAACTCATTCTAATATTCTCATTTTTATTTTTTTTATCTTGAGTAATATTTTTAATGATTTTGGTAATATTTAATTTCTGAATTTTTTTAAAGTTGTAATTGTCTAAAATATAATTACTTATTTTTTTCAAACTTAATTTGTTCAATCCAGTTTTATTTGTTGAAATATATGATTCACATATCATGCCAATCATAATTGCTTCTCCATGTAAGAGGTAATTGTTTGAATTAATAAAACATGATTCAATTCCGTGACCTATAGTATGACCAAAATTTAATATTTTTCTTATACCTGATTCTTTTGGATCCTCATTAACAATATTGGATTTTATTTTAATTGATTTTTTTATATGCTGATTCCAATTTTGCTGATTCCATTTGAATTTAATAATTTTATTAAAATATTTATTATCATAAATCAAGGAATGTTTTATTATTTCAGCAAATCCAGATTTAATTTCTCTATCATTTAATGTGTCTAAAAAACTTGTTGAGATGAATATTTGATATGGATTTCTAAATAGTCCTATATGGTTTTTATATTCAAAAAAATCAATACCTATTTTTCCTCCAATACTTGCATCTACTTGAGATAATAATGTGGTTGGTAAATTAATAAATTTTATTCCTCTTTTAAATGTTGAGGCAATAAATCCGCCCATATCACATATAACACCACCCCCTAAATTTATTAATAGTGAGTTTCTATCAAATTTGTATTTTGTTAGCTGTTTCCAAACCATAACACAAGAATCAAGAATTTTATTTTTTTCTCCACTTTCAATTTCTATAATTATAAATTCATTATTGTTATCCTTATCTATTACTTTAGATAGACAGTGTTTTTTTGAGTTTTCATCAACTATGATACAGATTTTTGAAAAAGATTTTTTAGAAAAAAAATCCGCTAATGCGGATTTGATGTTATTGGTAAATAAAATGTTCGAAGGAATCATAATTTATTTGTTACTTTCTTGTTTTAAAAAGTTCAGTTTGAAATTTAATAGAAGAAATGTGAATTAATTTGTATAGTTCTTCAATAAAATTTTCATCAAGTTCTTTTTTTATACTCCATTTTTTTCTTGACTCAGAAATTTCTTTCCATCTCTCAACTTGAAAAACTGTTAATTCTTGATCCTTTTTAAATTCTGCAATTTTTTTAATTAATTTAAATCTTCTTGATAAAATTTCAATTAAATCTTTATCTACATCATCAATCAAATCCCTAAGTTCTTCAAGGAGTATTTTATAATTTTCATTTTTTTCATTTTTCTTTTTCATTTTGAGACTATTAATTAACTTATCTAAGGTTTCGGGAGTGATCTGCTGTTTAGAATCACTCCAAGCATTATCTGGATCATTATGTGATTCAATTATAAGACCATCATAATCTAAATCTAAAGCTTTTTGTGAAACATCAAATATCATTTCTCGGTTTCCACATATATGAGAAGGATCGCAAATCAAAGGTAATTTTGGAAAATTACTTTTTAAATCTATTGCGATTTTCCACATAGGAACATATCTAAATTTAGATTTATCAGTGCTTGAAAATCCTCTATGAATAGCTCCTATTTTTTTTATTCCGACTTTATTTAATCTTTCTAATGCACCTATCCATAAAGAAAGATCAGGATTAATTGGATTTTTTACTAATACTGGAATGTCAAAATTTTGAATAGATTCAGCAATTTCTTGAACGGAAAAGGGATTAACAGTAGTTCTTGCTCCAATCCATAAAATATCTATTCCATATTTTAAACATAATTCAACATGATTAGGATTGGCGACTTCAACTGCAAATTTAATATCGAGTTCTTTTTTAATATCTTTTATCCATTTTAAGGCTTTTTCTCCATTGCCTTCAAAGGTTCCAGGCCTTGTTCTAGGTTTCCAAACACCAGCTCTAATAATTTCTATTCCAATATTTTTTAAACTTTTAGATGTTGAATAAAGTTGATCATAACTTTCCGCACTACATGGTCCTGAGATCACGAAAGGTTTTTTATTTAAATTAAGCCAACTATTAATTGGGGCAATATTTAAATTTGTAGCCATTTAATATTATGTTTAAACTAAAAATATATAATAATTTTTGAATGGAGCAAATTAACAAAAACTTGTTTAACAATACAAAACTAGCTTATATAACTAATTCAAATAAAGATTTAGTAAAGTCTTTTTTTATATTTTGGATTTTAAATAACAAATTTTTTGTGAAAATAGGAACCATTTTATTAAAAGTATTTTTAAAAATAAAGTTTCCTATTAAAAATATGCTAAAAAAAACAATTTTTTCTCTATTCTGTGGTGGAGAAACTCTTCGAGAATGTAACAAAATTATTTTTTCTTTAGCTAAATATAAAATTTATGCAATGCCTGAATATTCTGTAGAAGCTGAATCTTCTTATAAAGGATTTGAAAATTATAAAAATGATTCTATTGATTTAATAAATTTTCTTGGGAATCAAAAACTGCCTTTTATCGCTATTAAATGCACTGGACTAATGGACATAGAATCTCTAGAAAAAATCTCTTCAAATAATTTGAGCTATGATAGTTTAGAGTGTAAACAATTTGAAGAAAGAATTAATGAATTATGTTTGGTTGCTTCAAAAAATAACGTCAAAATTTTGATAGATGCTGAAGAGAGTTGGATCCAAAATGTCATAGATTCAGTTGCAATAAAACTCATGAAAATATATAATAAAGAATCTCCAATGCTTTTTTTAACCCACCAGTGTTATAGAAAAGGGACACTTTCTAAAATTAAATCAAATCTTCATAAAGCAAAACATGAAAGTTATTATTTAGGTGTTAAGTTAGTTAGAGGAGCATATATGGAGAAGGAAAGAAATAGAGCATTAAAAAATGGTTATGATAGTCCAATTCAAGACACAAAACCTAATACTGATAAAGAATTTGATGATTCTGTAAAATTTTGTATTGAAAATTTAAAAAATTTATCTCTTTGGATTGGCAGTCATAATGAAGACTCTTTTTATAGAATTATGTGTCTTATGAACAAAAAAAATATTGTCAAAGGTGATAAAAGGATATGGTTTTCTCAATTATATGGGATGAGTGATAATATTTCTTTTTCTCTTGCTAACCTAGGTTACAATGTTGTGAAATTGATTCCTTTTGGTCCAATTGAAAAAACTATTCCCTATTTACTTAGAAGAGCCAAAGAAAACAGTTCTGTTAGAGGACAAAGTAGTAGACAATTTACTTTAGTAAAAAATGAAATGAAAAGAAGAAAAATTTTATCTTTATTATAGTTTATGACTTTTAGCGAACAAGAATTAGAAAGAAGAAAATCTCGAGAAGAATTAATTGATATGGGTATAGATCCATATCCATCATCCTCATTTGAAACTAATATTAGTTCTATTCAAATTAAGGATGAGTTTGATTCTAATGAGAATAGTAAAAAATTAAAGAATGTTTTAATCGCTGGAAGATTAATGTCAAAGAGAATTATGGGTTCAGCATCTTTTGCGGAAATTTTAGATTCTACTGGCAGAATACAACTTTACATTAGAAGAGATGATATTTGTGATGGAGATGATAAAACTTTATATAATACTATTTTCAAAAAAAAACTAGATATAGGAGATATTATTGGAATTTCAGGTTTTGTATTTTTAACTAAATTAGGAGAAGTTACAATTCATGTTAATGGATTTAAATTGCTTTCAAAATCTTTAAAACCAATTCCAGTTGTTAAGGAAGTTTCTGATGAAAAAGGAAACAAAACTGTTTTTGATGCTTTTACAGATAAAGAAGCTAAATATAGAAAAAGATATGTAGATCTGATAGTTAATAATTCTTCCAGGGAAGTTTTTATTAAAAGAGCTAAGATTATTAATAAAATTAGAAACATTTTTAACAACAATAATTATTTAGAGGTTGAAACACCAATTTTACAACCAATTTATGGAGGTGCATCAGCTAAACCATTTAAAACTTATCATAACACTTTAGACATGCCTTTATATTTAAGGATAGCTAATGAACTTTATTTGAAAAGATTAATTGTTGGAGGTTTTGATGGTGTATATGAATTTGGTAAAGATTTTAGAAATGAAGGTATGTCAAGGTTCCATAATCCAGAATTTACTCAATGTGAATTATATGTTGCTTTTAAAGATTATTTATGGATGATGGAGTTTCTTGAAAATTTGTTAAATGAACTTGTCATTGATTTACAAGGTAAAACTATAATTCAATGTGGTGAACACAAAATAGACTTCAAAAAACCTTGGAAGAGATATACTATGTATGAAGTAATTAAGAAATTTGTGGGAATTGATGTTTCAAAAATGAATGACAATGATTTGAAAAAGTTGTGTAAGGATTTAAAAATTAAAACAAATAAATCCATGGGTAGAGGAAAGATTATTGATGAGATTTTTGGAGAAAAATGTGAAAAAAATTTAATTCAACCTACTTTCATTACAGATTATCCCATTGAAATGTCACCATTAGCTAAAAAACATAGATCAAAAAAAGGGGTTGTTGAACGCTTTGAATTGATATGCAATGGGAAAGAGTTATGTAATGCTTTTTCAGAATTAAACGATCCTATAGATCAAAAAAATCGTTTTAATCATCAAATAGAATTAGGAAAAAAAGGAGATGATGAGGCAATGATTTTAGACCAAGACTATATTCAAGCTTTAGAATATGGTCTTCCTCCTACTGCGGGAATTGGTATAGGAATTGATAGATTAACAATGATAATGACAAATTCTAACTCTATTCAAGACGTCATTTTATTTCCACAAATGAAATCAAAAAAATAGATTATATTATAAATTATCAAAAAATCTGCTTTTTTTCTCAAGTTTTAAATCTTGTAAGAGTGCAGAAACAGCATTTAGTGTTAAATTAAATGATTGAAATCTTCCAAACGGGACCCAATTAAAAGCTAATCTCCAACAGTGCAAATCTCTCACAACATTTAAACTCGTTTGTGTGAGCATCTTGTTTTTAAAATCATAACCTGTTCTGAATGTGACTTTTGTTTTTTCTGTTATACTTAAATCTCCTGATAAATTAAAAGTTTGAGTAATGTCAGCATTTTTAAATCCTACTTTTGATCGGTTAAGACTATAATTTCCATTAAAGCTCCATGGAATATTAAAATCAACATATTCTTCTGGATTAGAATTAATGTAATCAAGTTCTTCAGAAGAGCCAAAATTAGATTCCTTTTCATCATTATTTTCATTTTGAAAAGAACTTGGAGTAAATCTAAAACCAATTGCAATATTCATGTAACTTAAAGAACCAATTCCTTGTTTTTTTTGAAAAGAAAATTCACTAACTCTTCTTTGATAGTAAACTTTTGATCCATTTGAATTTTCTTGAACACTATCTAACACAAATGAATAAGGATCTATAGTGCCTCCTAAATTTAAAGTAATAAGATTTTTAAAAAAAGAAGTTCTCGTCGAAAATCTTATTGGATTTAATTTAAACGAATCAGCAAGAAAATTGTAACTTGAACTAAAGGTTAAATTATCAAAGATTTTTATTTTTTTTGTTCCGCTTATAGTATCTTTTTCATCAACAATTTTCAATTCTAAATTATTTCCAATACTAAAATTAATTGATGCAGAATTTCCTAGAGATGCTCCTCCATACAAAAATCCTTGGTAATTATTATACATTTTAGTTTCTCCGGTTTCATTAATCTGTACTTCTTGGAAATAACCATATTTTTTTTTAGAAAAATCTGGGCGGAATGACATTGAAATTTGGGGAGTAATTACATGTCTTATTGCTTTTATTTTACCTTTTTTAAAAAATAATGTACCATAAATTCTTGTAGATAGGGATAATGCAGTACTATATGACCAAACTCTAGAAAAACCGTTAATTGTATCTAATTTTACACCTTTCTTTAATTCATCATATGAATAAGAAAGCTTTTTTAAATACCATATTTCATCATAATTTACTCCAGGGCTAAATGTTAAAAATTTAAAAAGGTTAAAGGATGTGGAGACAGGAATGGAGTGTTTTCCTCCAATTTTTGATCTATCAATTATTTTATCAATATTTTCAAAGTTAAAATCTAATTGTTGAGTATTTAATTCATTTGAATTTATAATATTGTTATCAGACAAAGAGGATAACGATCCATTTGATAATTTTATTCCTCCTGTAAATCTATGACTAAAACTTAATTTTCCTAAAGCAGTCTTTCCAAGTTTTCCTGAGTTTTTGAATGGATATATTCTGTTCATGCTATAACTGATGCTTGGTAAAGTTAGATTCACAATTTTTGTTTGAACATTTTGACTATGCCTTAGATTCGATGAAAAATTAAAAGGGCTTCCCTTAAAAGTTTTCGAATAAGATATACTTGAATTAAATTGAGAAGATATACTTTCTTCAAAATTACTATATACTAGATTTTTATTTTGACTGTATGAATTTGTTCTAATATTTACAGAGGAAGAAAATCTACTAGACTTTCCTCTTGAGTTTGGTGTATGTCTCCATGAAAGAGAAAAATCGTTACTTTCAATAGGATTTACTATCTCACCTGTTTTTGATCTATTATAATCAAAATTCAAAGATCCAGAAAAAGCATATCTTTTTTTATAATTACTGCCTATTGATGCTCCATATCCACCTTTTGAATAAATATCACCAGTAATTTTTAAATCTATATATTCATTAACTGCAAAATAATATCCTCCATCTCTCAAATAAAATCCTCTTCTTTTTTCTTCACCATAACTAGGCACAATGATTCCTGAAACAGTTTTTTTAGGTTGTGGAAACATTCCAAAAATAAATCCTAGAGGAGTAGGTATATCACCAAATTTTAAATGAAATGGGCCTGATATAACCTTTTTTTTTGGAATAACTTTAATTTTTTTTGCAGAAATATAAAAATGAGGATCAGCCAAATTACAGGTTGTATATTTTGCATTTTGAATAAAAAGTTCATCTATTTCATTTTTTTTAACCTTTACACCTTGCATATACGCATCATCTTGTTGAGTCACTATTCCGGAAATTAATGCCTTTTTTGATTTGAAATTGTATATAATTTTATCTGTTTCATAAGATTGGCCAGCATCTGTAAAAACTGGTTTACCAATTTTCTTACCAGTTGAATCTAATACATAATTTGCATCAAGAATTTGTTCGATCCAATCAACTTTTATTTTATTTGCATCGAGTTTTATTTCTCCATAATCAATTTCCCCATTACCGTAAAGAATCATTTTTTGATTTTGTAAATCAAAAAAAATAGAATCTTTTGAAGTGTATTTTACTGTAGTTTCAATATCTCTTTTATTTTGCTTTACTGAATCCTTTTTATTGATTAAGGTATCTAATAAAATTACTATTGAATCCTTTTTTAGCAAATCGTTATTATTTTGACCTAAAAGGTTAAATATTAAGAAAAAAAATGTAAAAAGAATAAATATATGTCTCAAAATGGATATAAAATTTCCAGTTTTTTTTAAAAATTGTCACATTTACACAAATTTATCTTCATTTATTTATAAGTTAAGAAAGAAATGAAAAATAATCTTTTAGTGTATATAACAATTCTAATCATTTTTCTTACGATAAATGTAGTGAATGGTTTTTCTAAATATAAATTAGATATTATAGTAATTGATGCTGGTCATGGAGGAAAAGACCCTGGATCGATTGGAAAAATCTCTTATGAAAAGGATATAGCTCTAAAAATTTCTTTACACTTAGGTAGAATAATTAATGAAAATCTTCCCGGCGTTAAAGTACTATATACAAGAAAAGATGATTCTTATCCTACATTTAATAAAAGAGCTCAAATAGCAAATTCAAATAATGCTGATTTATTTATTTCCATTCATTGTGATTCTTTCAGCCAACCTTCTGTCAGGGGAACTTCAACTTTTATAATGGGATTAAGTAAATCTAATGCTAATTTTAATGTTGCAAAACGAGAGAACTCTGTAATAGAACTAGAAGAAAATTATAAAGAAGTTTATAAAGATTATGATCCAACTTCTACTGAATCTATAATGCTTTTGAATTTAACTCAGAAATCAAAAATAGATAATAGCGCATTACTTGCTAGTTTAATTCAAGAACAATTTTCTCAAAGAGTTGGTTTATATGATAGGGGTGTTAAACAGGGACCATTTCTTGTTTTATGGATGACAACCATGCCAAGTGTGCTTATTGAAACTGGTTTTATAACTAATAGAGAGGAAGAAAAAAAATTAAATAATAAAACACATCAAATATATGTTGCTTCTGCTATTTTTAGAGCATTAAGAGATTATAAAAATCATATTGAATCAATTAATTAAATTTGTAATTATGAATCATGAATTTAAAGTTGGTATAATAGGATTATTAGGTTTATTTATATTATACTTTGGATCTAATTTTTTAAAAGGAATAGACTTTTTTGTTTCAACAAAACAGTATTTTGCTATTTATGAAAATGTTGATGGTCTTATAGTTTCAAATCCTGTAATTGTCAATGGTTATTCTATTGGGAGGGTAAGTGAAATTAATATACTTCAAGAATTAGAAAATAAAATTTTAGTTACTCTAGATATTAATGATGATTTAGTTATTGGAGATACCTCTCTCGCTACATTAAGTAGTAATGATGTTTTGGGAAGTAAAGCCATAATTTTATCAATTGGAATTACATCTAATCCATTGGAAGAAGGAGATACCATTAGAGCTGCTGTTGATAGGGGGCTTTCTGAGCTTATAGAAAATGCCGGGCCTATTACTAATAATTTAAGTGTTACAATTAGTAGACTAAATGATTTGTTATTGAGTTTGCAGGGAAGTGGAAGTTTGATTTCTTCTACATTAAATAACCTTAATGATGTGTTAAATTCTGCAAATTCAGTTATTGAGAATAATGAATCAAATTTGAATACTACATTTCAAAATCTAGCTAATTTAACCGAAAGTTTAAATAATGAAATTGGTAAAATTGATCCTTTGCTTTCAAGTATTCAGACAACTTTTGATGAATTGAATAAAATTGAATTTGAAAAAACATTTAATCAGATAGATATTCTTTTATCATCAATGAATAATGTTTTTTATGATATTGAAAGTGGAAAAGGAACATTGTCAAAATTATTGAAAGAAGATTCTCTATATAATAATTTAAATAAAACAGCAATGGATCTAGATAAACTTTTATCTCATATTAATGAAAATCCAAAACATTTTTTTGCTCCATTTGGTAAGAGTTCTAGAAAGATTAAAAAAGATTTAGAAAAGAAAAAAGTTAATTAGTATAAATAATTATAAAATCATCTATTTTTTTAGTTAGAAGTGTAAATTCTTTATTTTTTATTTTTCCTATTATTTTATTTTTTTCTTCAGTTTCATTAATAGAAATATCATTAATAAAACTTATACCAGATTTATTATATGCTTTAAATAGAGCTTCTTTACAACTCCAATAAATTGTATTTTTTATTAATGAATTTCCAACTTTAATGATTTCATTTTTATTTAAAAATTTAGAATTTATTTTTAATACTTTTTTAGTAATATTTTCAATATCTACTCCACATACGTTTTTTTGATTCATTAAACCTACAGCATATGGATATGAATGTGAAATCGATATGTTTGCTTTACTTTTTATTAATAAAGGTTTACCTAAATTATTCTTATGTATTCCATAATAGTTTAATTTCATAAAAGATGATAAATTTTTTATAACCATTCTAGCAGCCACACTTTCAATAAATTTTTTATCATTTATTTTTTCATTAATATTAATTTTTTCATTTTTATTAATCTCTTTCATTTCTTGAATAGATTCCTGTATTTTCCATATGCCTAGAACAGCATG
>CAZYIL010000021.1:0-16180 GCA_964646945.1 uncultured Marinoscillum sp.
AAAAAAATTATGGAAACAAGGAATAATTGGAGATATAAAAATTATTGCAACAAAAATTGAAGAAAATAAAGTTTTTTTGAAAATAAAATTATCTGAAAGAGCAAGACTAAGTAAATTTACAATAAAAGGGCTGGGCAAATCACATACTACTGAGCTGAATGAAAAAATAAATTTGATTAGGGGAAGAATAGTAACAGAAGCTGTTCTGAAGAATACCAAAAATATAATAAAAAAACATTTTCAGAATAAAGGATTTAGAAATACAAGTATAAATATCCAACAAGAAGAAGATACCATTCTATCAAATAGTATTCGATTAACAATAAATGTTAAAAAAAGAAAAAAGGTAAGAATTAATGATATAAAATTTTCTGGAGATATAGTGTTTTCAGAATCAAAATTAAAAAACAAACTTAAAAAAACAGGTGAAAAAACAAGAGTTAAATTATTTAAATCTCTTTTTCTTGAAACGTTCACTTTATTAAAACCTAAAAGATTATTTGGCAAGAAACAAGGAATAAATCTTAAAAAATTTAGTAAATACATAACAGATAATTTAAAAATTAATGTTTTTAAATCGAGTAAATTCATTGATTCAGAATATATCAATGATAAAGATAATTTGATTAAATTTTATCAATCCAAAGGATATCGTGACATAAAAATAATTAGCGATTCTATACATTCCGATTCTAATTCCGAAAGTTTAATTAATATTGATATCAAACTTGATCCAGGTAATAAATATTATTTTAGAAATATCACATGGGCAGGAAACTATATATACAATAATAAGACATTGGATGAGGTTTTATCAATTGAAAGAGGAGATGTATATGATACCGAAACTTTAAATAAAAAAATAACATACAACCCTAAAGGGAAAGACGTTTCATCATTATATCAAGATAATGGTTATTTGTTTTCTAATATTCAACCCATTGAAGTCTCTGTTGAAAATGATTCTATAGATATAGAAATGAGAATTTATGAAGGAGCTCAAGCAATTATTGATAAAGTAACAATTAGTGGAAATGATCGTACTAGTGATCATGTAATTCTGAGAGAATTAAGAACAATTCCAGGAGAAAAATATAATAGATCTGAGCTTATAAGAACACAAAGAGAATTATCACAATTGGGATACTTTGATCCAGAAAGTATTAATCCAATTCCTTCACCAAATCCTGCAAAAGAAACCGTAGATATTAAATGGGAACTTACAGAGAAACCTAGTGATCAAGTAGAACTCTCCGGTGGATGGGGAGGATATTTTGGGTTTGTAGGAACCGTTGGTTTAAGTTTTAGTAATTTCTCAGCAAAAAACATTACAGATTTCAGTAAATGGAAGCCCCTCCCTGTTGGTGATGGGCAAAAATTATCAATTAGAGTTCAAGCAAATGGAAGACAATTTCAAACTTACTCTGTGAGCTTTTCAGAACCATGGTTCGGAGGAAGAAAACCTAATAATTTTGGTATCAATTATAGCTACTCTGTTAATAGGATGCTTGATTTTTATGGTACAGGCTATGGTGGAGGCTATGGCGGCTATGGGGGCTATGGCGGCTATGGCGGCTATGGCGGTTATGGCGGCTATGGGGGCTATGGCGGCTATGGGGGCGGCTATGGGGGCTATGGGGCCGGAGGAGGTTTAGGATCTTCAAAAGATAGTAAAGTTATAGGAGCGATGAAAATACATGCTGTAACTCTTAGTTTAGGAAGAAGAATAACATGGCCTGACGATTTTTTCATTATATCCAATTCGTTGGTTTATTATAGATACGATTTATTTAACTTCGCTCAATCTTTAGGGTTTTCAACTGGAATCACAAATACTATTGCATTAAAAACTAACATTTCTAGAAATAGCATTGATAATCCAATGTTTCCAAGAAGAGGTTCTTCTTTTGCGTTAGATCTCGCATTAACTCCACCTTATTCTTCATGGAATAGTATGAATTATGAAACAGCTAAACCGCAAGAAAAATATAAATGGGCAGAATATCATAAATGGATGTTCGATGCTAAATTTTATACTACAATAATTGGAGATTTAGTATTAGAATCAAGAGTACATTTAGGTTTCATAGGAGCATATGGAGATGAAGAGAAAATTGGTCCATTTGAAAGATTTTATTTAGGAGGAGATGGATTATCGGGATCTTATAGTAATTTTCTTCTTGGAACTGAAAGAGTGGCATTAAGAGGTTATGAAAACAATTCATTGATCCCAATAGATGAAGAAAAAAATATTCAGGGAGGAACTATTTTTAATAAATATGTCTTTGAATTAAGACATCCAGTTTCATTAAATCCAAATGCTACAATTTATGGTTCCGCATTTGTAGAAGCGGGAAATAACTGGAATTCTCAATCTGAATTTAATCCATTTAATTTATATAGATCTGCTGGAATAGGAGTTAGAATATTTATGCCAGCATTCGGTCTTTTAGGTATTGATTGGGCATACGGGTTTGATACATTACCTGGACAATTTTCAAGATCTGGACCGCAATTTCATTTCTCGATTGGACAACAACAAAGATAGATATGATAAATAAAGTGCTTTTTTTTATATTCAATTTATCATTAATAGTTAATTTTACGTTTGCTCAAAAATTTGGGTACGTTAATACTGATTTTATTCTCAGTCAAATGAGTGAGTATCAAGATGTTTTAAAAGAAATAAATTCTATATCAAAAGCATGGGAGGAAGAAATTAATAATATGTATAAAGAAACTGAAAAGAAGGAAATTACCCTAAAAGCTGAAAAAATTTTATTAACTGAAGCGATGTATAAAGAAAAAAGAAAAAATATTGATGAGGAGTGGAATGAAATTAAAAGCTATCAACAAAAAATTTTCGGATTAGAAGGATTATTTTTTTTGAAAAAAAAAGAACTTATTGATCCCATTCAAGTCATTGTTTTTGAATCGATTGAAAGAGTTGCAAAAAAAAATAGATTACAAATAGTGTTTGATAAATCAAGTGAACCGGTATTATTATACACGAATCCTATTCATGATTATACAGATTATGTACTAGAAGATTTGGGTTTAATTGAAAATAATTAAATTTATAAATAACTTAATAGAAAAATGGAAACAAATAAATTAAAGCTAATTACAATTTTATTTTTTTTATCTTTTATTGCTCATGGGCAAGATATAAAAATAGGATACACTAATGTTGAATATATTTTAAGCTTTCTTCCTGAAACCAAGCAAGTTCAGGCTGAAGTTCAAGCCTACGGAACACAATTACAAAATCAATTGCAATCTAAGGTTACTGATTTTCAATCAAAAGCAGAAAGTTTTCAACAAAATGCAGCGTCAATGACTGATATTATAAGAGCAGATAAACAGGAAGAATTGCAAAATTTGCAAAATTCAATTGAAAAATTTCAAAGAGAGGCTCAAACTGCAATTGCTTCAAAAGAAACAGAATTATTTAAACCTTTATTTGAAAAAATAAGTAATGCTATTAACCTAGTGTCTGAAAAAGAAGGTTTCAGTCATGTTTTTAGCGCAGGGGTTCCGGGTGTTGATGTATTATTATACGCAAAACCGTCTGATGATATATCAAACCTTGTATTAAAACAACTTGGAATAGATCCTCCTAAAACTGAAGAGTAATAAAGAAATTTATTTTGATTTTAGTCCAATTTCTCTAAGTCTTTCTTCAAGAAAATCCCTTGCATCAATGTCTTTATACCTTTTAGGATTATTTTTATCAATACAGTTATGAAGACAAGATAAATCCATATCTGGTTTAGGATGAAGAAAAAATGGAATTGAAAAACGCGAAGTGTGAATTGATTCTCTCTTCGGATTAACCACCCTGTGAATTGTTGATCTTAATTTATTATTAGTTAATCTTTCTAACATATCTCCAACATTAACCACTAGATGATCAGATTCTGATATAATAGGAATCCATTTATTATTTCTAGCTAATATTTCTAACCCTTCAGCGCTTGCTCCCATTAATAATGTTATAAAATTTATGTCACCATGCGCTGCTGCTCTAACAGCATTTTTGTCTTCATCAGTGTCATGAATTGGAAAATAATGAATTGCTCTCATTATACTCTCCCCTCCTTTAACTTTTTTCAAAAAATAATTTTCTCCAATATTTAAATATTTTGCAACAGCCTGTAAAACAATTAATCCTATTTTTTCAAGTTCTAAATATGTTTGAATGGAATGTTTTTTGAATAAAGGTAATTCCTCATCAGGCCATACATTTCCACCATAATCACCTAAGGAATCAGGATGCCCTACATGAAAAAATTCTTTCAAGTCACCAACTTTACTTCCTTTAGCGTGCTCTTTTCTTTTACCGATATATCCCCTTTGACCATTTTTCTCTGGTATTTCATATTTTGATTTAATCTTATCTCCCAGATGAAAAAACTTCTTTATTTGATCGTATAAATCATTAATTAATAAAGGATTTAAACTATGATTTTTAATGATAGCAAAACCAATCTGATTAAATGAAGCTCCTATTTCTTGAGAAAACTCATTTTTTTTATTATCATTTCCATTTATAAATTTATTTAAATCAAGGGTTGGTACTTTAGATAAAAAAGAATTCATAATTATTCAACTTTAATTTTAATTGAGGAAGATAATTCTTTACCATATGAAGCATGAACTCCATCTGCAAATTGAAGTGAAACAACATAATCACCAGGCAGAAGATCTAAACTTGTATCGGTTTGGCCCAGACCATAGTGTAGAGTAGAGTCACTCATTGGAATTATAGATCCTTTAGGCCAATAATATTGATTGATCAAAATATGATGATGACCAAATCCCTTTTTGACTATTCCAGCTGCCTCTACCTTCATTATATCTAACCCCATATCAATGAAAACAGGACTTGAAACTGTTGAATTATCTTTTGGCCATTTAAAATATACTCGTGGAGTTGACTGTAAATTGTTTTTCATCTTTTCATTTATGTTAGGTCGTTTTTGATTACAACTAAAACCACTTGAAATAATAATTAGAATCAAAAATAAGTTTTTCATAAATGTATATTAAACAAAAATTTTATTCAGCACAGAAATCGAATGTAAATTGATTCTCATTTCGGTTTTTTCTCTAAAATAATCAATTATTATTTCTAATGCTTTATTTCTTATCAAAGAAGTTGTTTTGATATGAGAAGAATAGTCTGATATTATAATTTGATTTAAAAAGTCAATTATTTCTTTTTTTTGTAATTGAAAATTTGAAAAATTAGAAATATCGGTTACTTCAAACCCTAAAAATTTAGAGAATTTAATTAAAAATTGAAGATGAAAATTTTCATAATTATTTTTCATATTATCAAATTCTAGTAAAGATTTTCTAATAAAGATAAAGGTGTTCGGATCATAATTTTGGAAATTAATCATCTTCAAAAGAATTTCAGAAAGAAATAAACAAATAGATATTTTTTTTTGATCTTGATGATTTGTTAAATATATATGATCAAAATTAACTTCATTTAAACGTCCTAGTTTGTTTTTTTTATTAGTATAAACTACTAAATCAAGAAGTGATAATGGTTGAAAAGAACTTATTTGAAATTTTGAATTTTTTACCCTTACTTTATTAATTATATAACTCTGTAAACCAAATTTTTCAGTAAAAATTTTGGAGATTATCGAGGTTTCCTTAAACTTTATAAAACTTAATATGATTCCTTTAGTTTTTGATAACATATTAATTTGTAATTAAAATTTTTTGGACAAAAGAATCCTTTTTATCAGCAGTCGATAACAAAATCAAATATATGCCTGGTGAAACAATATTTTTATTCAGATCTAATAAATTCCAAGAACCTCCTCCTCCATAAGAATTAAAGGAGTTTATAATATCACCAGATAAAGTCATTATTTTAATTTTTGAATTATCTTTCAAATTGTAGAAACTTACTACGTTATGGTTTTTTAAACTTACAGGATTAGGAAAAATTTTTATTTCAGAATAATCATGTTTTGAAATAACTGCATCAGACATATAAGAGATTAATCCTTTATCCGATAAAAAAAACACCTCCCCTGATACATGATCTATAGCTATATCTAATATCTTATTTGATGCGATTGGACTATTTTTTGAATTAAAATTTAATAATAATGAATCATTGTTTGAATTTATTAACCAAGCTCCATTATTTGAAGCTATCCATTTTCTATTTCCTGAATCAATTGCAATACTGTTAATCTTTTCATTATCTAAAAATTTATTTCCATCTATAGTTAAAATTGTTGCCTTTTCGTTTTTATCATTAATATTAGATCTATTAAATAAAACAAGACCTCTTGATGTCCCTATCCAGACTTTATCGTCTTTATCTATTCTTATAGAAGATATAGTATTATCTGGTAACTCATTACTGATTTTATTTAACCAAATAGATTCATTGGTTTTTTTATTAAACAATAAAATTCCACCTCCAAATTTTATATCTAATCGTAACCAAATAATATCATCCTTGCCCATTATTATTCCTATTGGATAATGAAATTTGAGATTGTTAAAAGAAAATTTATGCCATATCCCTTCAGGGTCTAAAAAATGTAATGAAGATTCAACGCCATAATTAGCTATATATAGATTATCATTTTTATCAAACATTATATCAGTAATAAAAAGAGAGTTTGTACTATTATCTACTTTCTTTAAAGTAGAACCAATTGAATTTTCATTTAATATCTGTTTATTTTTTAGATCATAGATTCCATAACCAAAAGAACTAAAAAATATATCATCAGATTTATTAATTGCAATTGAAGTTAAATTTTTAAATGATTGCAATCGATCATTTGTCCATATTTTGCCATCAAAAACTGAAAAAGCTCCATCGTCTGATGGATCATTATCTTTTAAATATTTTAATCCAAAAACAGGTGTGCTTTTTGAGAATAATTTTAAAACATCTTCATCTAAAGAGGAACTTGGTTGGAGAAAATTGTTCAACTCTAAATTAACGATACCACCATTTTCAGTAGCTCCCCATAAAGTATTGTTTAACAGTAGAGCATCATTAAAAAAAACTGTTTCAGTTGTATGTTTAAGTTGTAATTCTTTATTAATATCTAATAAAAAAATTGATTTATAACATGTTATTAATAAATTATTATTTTGAATTTTTATATTTTGAATTTTATCATTTGAAAAAGATTTGAAAATATTAAAGTCATCTCCGTCATATTTAAAAATTTTATTTTCATTATATATAAACAATTCATTATTTAAAACATTTAAACCCAAAATTGATAAGTCAAGTAGCTCAATTAGTTCCCAATTGTTATAATCTTTTAAATTTACTTTTTCATTAATTAAAGATTTTAATAAACCAGTATCTGATAAAATAAAAATTGAATCTCCAATGATATTGGTTTCTAAAGAATTTATTGACTTACCTTCTTTGCCAATATTAGTATAGGTTTCAATTATTTCAAATAATGAAAAGTCTACTACCAATACACCCAAAGCAGTAGAAATATAAATTAAATTATTATGGAAGAAAATATTATTAACACGTTTATCAATTTCAGAATTTTCAAAGCCTGGAAATAAATTAATTCCTTTTATTTCTCCACTTTTATAAATTATATCTAAAAATCCTGATTCATATCCAATAAATAAATTAATAGAATTTGAATATAATGCAGATATACCTACACTACTTAATCCATCAATATTGGTTATTTTATTTAAACTATTATCTTCAAAGTCATAATAAAAAAAACCTTTAGATGCAGAACCATATATCTTATTATTAAAAAAAGAAATGAATTTAATATTTGTATAATCAAAATGAGTTCTCCATGTTCCAGTAGGAATGCCAATCGGAATTTGAGCTAAAATATCATAATTTAAATATAAGAGATAAATTAACAAGAATAGTTTTTTATTAAATGCATTCAAAGTTTATAGTTTATATCTAATTTATAAAATTTCATTTTGATGAATGATAATATATCACCGATAAAACGGAATAATAAATTAATAATTATATTTTTAAACTCAAATAATAAAAAATAAGATATTGAAGTAATTATGGAGAATGAATATTTAAATAAATCTATAGAATCTCTTTATAATAAAATAGTAATCGATTCTATGAGAAATAAAAAAGTTTTAATAGGAGAAGATATTCTAATTTATACCAAAATTGATCAAGTAAATTTATTTATAATGAAATATATCTTTGAAAAATGGGAAGAAAGCTTTGAAAGACAAAAGGTTTCTTATTTTAATTATAATAATAAAGAATTAGTTAAAGAATTAAAACAGTACATGATTGTTTTATCAAAAAATATCTTATTAAAAAATCACGAAATTAAAAACCTAACAATTAGTGCAATAAAAGATTTTCTTTCAGTAAGCATACAGCCATTCCAATATTATAAAAATGAATTTCAAAAATTTTATAAAAAATTTCCAATAAAAAAAATAAAAGAAAGAGAAAAATATTACATTATAAATCAAGAAATATATTCAATAATCATTAATGAATTAAGTCAATCAAATGATAAAAATGTTGTGATAAATGATATAATAACCAAAATAGAAGAAAATAAAATAGAATTAAAAAATTATAAATCAAACTTAGATTACTTAACTCAAAATTTGGGTATTGATGCTAAAGATTTATTAAACATATTCAACAAAAAACAATTAACTGATTCTGATAAAAATACAACTAGTGTTGGTCTTAAATTGTTTCATAATAACAAAATAGAAATGACGAAAGCCCTAAAAGAAGCCAAATCAAAAATTGATTTTAAATCTGCAGCTGACTATCTTCTAAGTAATTATGGAAGGAAATATGATTGGAATATAAATGATAGTAAATTGAATGATTTTCTAAAATCAATACACAAGTTTTATAAATAATTATCTTCTCAAGATAGTTGATTGATAACTATTAAGTCTTAGAAACACAAAAAATAAAATGGAAAAAGAAAAAACTGATGAGCCGCCATAGCTCACCAAAGGTAATGGGATACCAATTACAGGAAATAATCCCATGGACATAGCTATATTAAGACAATAATGAAAAAAGAATAATGAAAAAACTGAATATCCGTACAACATTGAAAATTTATCTTTCTGTATTTCTGCTAAATTTAAAAGTCTAATTAAAAAAAATGAATATAAAAAAATAAATAAAACAGATCCGATAAAACCAAATTCTTCTCCAATAACTGAAAAAATAAAATCCGTACTTTGCCTGGGAACAAAATCAAATCTAGTTTGAGATCCTTGTAAGAATCCGTTTCCAAATAATCCGCCTGAACCTATTGCAATTTTTGATTGAGTGACATTCCAACTTGATCCTAAAGGATCTACGTTTGGATTAAAGAATGACACAATTCTGTTTTTTTGATGAGATTTAAGCATATTATTTAATATAAAATTTTGACCTTGAAGGATAATTAAAGAGAAAACTGAAATAACTATGATTTGAAAAATCCTTCTATAATTGTTTATTGATATCCCTATACTAAATAAAGCTACTAATAATATGATAACTATCAGTGAGATATTATTGAGTATGATTCCTAATATGAATAATGAAGTAAAAGAGATTAATAAAACAATAGATTTTGTAGAAACATCTTTATATCGGTATAGCACAATAATAAAAGAGAAAAAAATTAAAGATGTACCAAAATCTCCCTGAATTAGTATAAGAATAAAGGGGAAAAATATAATAAAATATGAAAAAAATTTATTATTAAATAAAACTTGATAATGATTTCTGTTTACTAAAAAACTAGATAAAAACAAGGCTGTAGAAAACTTAGCAAATTCAGATGGTTGAAATCGAAAATCAAAAATAGAAATCCATGATTTAGATCCAGAAACTGTAACTCCATATAGCAAAACTAAAATTAGTAAAATGATAGATAAACTATATAATGGAAAAGCCAAATTTAAATAAAAACGATAATCTAAAAACTGTAAAATAAAAACTATAAAAAAAGTTATTACAAACCAAATTATTTGTTTGCCTGATTGTGAGCTAAAAGAAATAGCATGAAAAAAGTTCTCATTTGTTTCAGAAGAGTACAAACTGATCCAACCAAAAATTATAATTAAAAAATATAAAACTATAAGTATTGCATCAATAGTAAAAAGTGAATTATTCTCTCTCATAATCAATAAACTCTCCTTGTAAAACATAATTTTCTAGCCATTTTCTAGAAATTTTTTTATTCAAATATTGTTCAATTGCTAAACTTGAAATTGAGGCCGCTGCTCTTCCTCCCCATCCCGCATTTTCAATGTAAGTTGCTATAGCAATTTTTGGATTATTTTTTGGAGCAAATCCGATAAACCCAGAATGATCATAACCATGAGGGTTTTGAACTGTACTTGTTTTACCACATATTTTAATACTTGACATGTATGCCCTACGAGCTGATCCGGATTTCACAACTTCTTCCATAGCATCTATTATATAGTTATAATTTTCTTTTTTTATTGAAGTCTTTGTAAATTCTTTATCAAGATTTAAAAAACCATTATCCTCTTGGTCTATTGACCTAATGATATGAGGAGAAATATATTCGCCTCTATTTGCAATAATGGCAGCTAAGTTTGCCATTTGAATAGGCGTTACCAATAGTTCACCTTGTCCTATGCTCAAGGAATAAATATTTGAAAATTTCCATCTATTTTTACCATACAAATCATCAAAATAATTTTTGTCTGGAATAAAGCCCTTAGATACAGAAAATAGATCAGTATTTAATTGTTTTCCTAAACCAAATTCATCCATATAATTATTCCAAATATCAAGCCCTATTCTAGTGTCTAAATATGTGTTTTTATCAAAATCTTGATTAATTATTTTACGAAATAATTTATAAAAAAAATTGTTAGAAGATAATACAATAGCTTTTTTTATATCATAATAACCAGTTGGAGCCAGATCTCCTATTATATCATTATTTATGTAATACTTATAATATGGATCTATTACGTTTTCTTCCAATGCAATTAAAGACTGAATTAATTTAAATATTGAACCTGGAGGATACATTGCGGTTGTAGATCTATTAAATAAAGGTTTTAAGGAATCTTTCTGTAATAAATTAAAATTTGTTGAATAAAATCTACCCGAAAGTAAATTGGGATCATAAGATGGCGAAGAAGCTATAGCCAATATTTCACCCGTTGATGGTTCAATAGCAACTACACTCCCTATCTTATTATTAAGCAGTTTTTCAATATATAATTGTAAGTTTACATCGATACTAGAAACTAAATTATTACCCTTCTTAACTATAACATCATTTGCTTTATTTTTATAAGTTCCAACAGATTCTCCTTTAACATTATGTATTTTATATTCATAGCCTTTTATTCCTTTTAATTGATATTCAAATACTTTTTCAATACCAGAAATTCCAACATATTCACCAAGTTCATAATCATTAGTCGTATCTTTTATTAACTGTTCAGGACTTATTTCTCCAACATATCCCATAACGTGAGATAAAATTTTGTTGGGATATTTTCTGATAGTTTTAGCAACTATATAAAAGCCTGGAAATTTTCCAATTTCTTGTTGAATTGTTAAGAATTCAGAATTATCTATTCCTTTATAAAAAATTGATGGTTTTAAATAAGAATAATTTTTTGCTTTATTTAATCTTTTTACTAAGGTTTCTTTTGAAAGATTAAATAATTTTAGCAAAGAAATCGTATCAACTAATTTAACTTCTTTAGGTAATACCATTATGTCATATACAGGCTGGTTTTCAACAATAAGTTTATTGTTTCTATCATAAACAATTCCTCTAGAAGGAAAAATTATATTCTCTTGGATAATATTTTGCTCTGCTAAAAATTTATATTCACTGGTAAAAATTTGAAGCTGAAATAAACGAAAGATGAAGACTAATGAAACAATAAAAATCAAACTTATTATAAATCGTTGTCTAATTCCATTCATGTTTTCGCTTTGAAGAAAAAAATAAAGATTGTAAAATAAAAATTATAATAAAAGTAAGACCACTAGAAAAAAATATTTTTATTAAATAAGAAGGAAAATTTATTAATAAATCAATCTCAAGTAAATAAATAAATGACTGGAAAAATAATATTAAGGGAAAAGAAAAATAAAAGAAATGATTTAATTTAATCTTCTTAGGAAATAAAAAAGCATTTGTAGAAATTGTGTCTTTTGAAAAATAAACCTCAATCCAGAAATTTCTAATAAAAATCAACAAAGTAAACCCAAGTGAATATACGCCAAGAGAGTCACTAAATATATCAAGAAGCAAACCAGAAAAAAAGGCAACGCTTAAGAAAAAAAATGAATTTCTATTATACGGCAGTGTTATAAAAAATAAAATTATTGGTGATAAAATAAGAGCATTAAAAAAAAATATTTTGTTAAAAATAAAAGCTTGTAGAAAAAAGAGACTAATAAAAGCTAAAAAAAGGTGTTTCATTTAATTTAATTCAATTGATTGCTTTTCTTCTTTCAATTTATAGTTTACTATATATACATTAAAAAGAGAATAAAAATTTTCAATAGGGGTTGATTTTATTTCTAAAAAATTTGAATTTGTGTTATTATCTATGTCTTTAATAATAGAAATCGGCACTCCTTGTGGAAAAGTTGCACTAAAAGATGAAGTAAAAACAGTATCCCCTATTAGTAAATTAAAATGTTTTGGAACATATAATAAGTTTAAAGTTTCTGGATCATTACCTAACCAATTTGAAGTAGAAATAATTTTTGATTTACCAACAAATGAAGAAATCATTAATTGAGAATTTAAAAGAGAATGTCCTACAGAAAAATTTTTTGATACAGTATGTATTTTCCCTACAATCCCATATGGCCCAAGGACCCCTTGACCAACTTTAACACTATCATTAGATCCTTTATTTAGAGTGAAGTTGTTATTTTTTTTAAAAACAGAATTATTTATAATTGTGGCGCTAATAATTTCATAATTGTCTTTTGAAATAAATTCGGGATACGTTTGAATAAAGTTTGATTTAGTTTTTAATTCTAATAAATTTTCTTTTAAAAATTTTTTTTCTTCTAAGATATTAGCATTGATTTTTTTTAAAAAAAAATAATTAATCACTGAAGAACGAAATTCAAATAACTTTCCAACTAGTAAATTAGATGAATTGAAATAAGAAGAATTTAAATACGAATTATTGTTAAAAAGAATAAATAAAGACATAAATAACAATAAACAGAAATATAGAAAGTAACTATACCTTATCAATATTCTAAGTAATATTTGCATGAAAAATTAATTGATTAAAACTGGCTTAAAAGAATTTATATCTTTTAAAGCAATTCCTGTGCCTTTTACAACAGCTTTTAAAGGATCTTCAGCAACATGAATGTGTAATTTAGTTTTTAAAGCAAGCCTTTTATCTAACCCTCGTAGCAAAGCTCCCCCTCCAGTAAGATAAATCCCATTATCATAAATATCTGCAGATAATTCTGGAGGCGCATTTTCTAAAGCTTTTAAAACCGCCTCTTCAATTTTTGATATAGATTTATCCATGGCAAAACCTATTTCAGAATATGATATTCTTACAACCTTCGGAATACCTGTTACTAAATCCCTTCCTCTAATATCAAGATCTTCAGGAGCATCTTTTAATTCAGTCATAGCTGATCCTACTTCTATTTTTATTGTTTCAGCAGATCTTTCTCCTATTAATAAATTATGTTGTCTTTTCATATAATCTATAATATCAGCCGTAAAACTATCTCCTGCAGTTCTTATTGATTGATTAGTAACAATTCCAGATAACGCTATAATGGCTATTTCTGTTGTTCCTCCTCCAATATCAATTATCATATAACCAATAGGTTTATTAATTTCTATTCCGATTCCTATTGCTGCTGCTATTGGCTCTTGTATCATATACACTTCTTTGGCTCCTGCATGTTCTGCAGAATCTCTAACAGCACGTTTTTCTACTTCAGTAATTCCTGAAGGTATACATATTACCATTCTATGAGATACTGGAAAAATTTTTCTATTTGAATCTATCATTTTAATCATCCCTCTTATCATATGTTCTGCAGCATGAAAATCAGCTATCACACCATCTTTTAAAGGTCTAATTGTTTTAATGTTTTCATGCGTTTTTTCATGCATTTGCATAGCTTCTGATCCTATAGCGATTACTTTATTAGTAACTCTATCAATAGCAATAATAGAAGGCTCATCGACTACAATATTATCATTACAAATAATTAATGTATTAGCCGTACCTAAATCGATAGCAAGATCGCTAGTAAAATAATCTAAAAAATCCATCATATCTTAATAATAATTAATGTTTTAGAGTAAAAGGGGTTAGCAATTTAACATTATGAAAAAAAAAATCCTAAAAATAAAGAACAAAATTCTATTTGATGAAATGGTAAAAAACAGAGAATTAATGATAAAAATGTCTTACTCCTGATAAAAACATTGAGATATTTTTTTCATTGCAAGCCTTGACAGATAGTCCGTCTTTAATGGATCCTCCTGGTTGAATAATAGTTGAAATTCCTGCTTTAGAAGCTATTTCAACACAATCAGGGAAGGGGAAAAAAGCATCCGAAGCCATTGCTGAACCATTGATTGATAGTTTGAGTATTTTTGCCTTTTGAATAGCGAATTTGAGTGCATCAACCCTAGAGGTTTGCCCAACTCCACTTGATACCATTTGTTTGTTTTTTGCTAATACAATTGCATTAGATTTTGAATGTTTTACAATTTTATTAGCAAACTCCAAATCACTAATTTCAGAAGAGGAAGGTTTGGCATTAGTAACTAGATTCCAATTGTTCACATTATTCACAATTACATCTTTTTCTTGTTGAATAATTCCATTCAATAAATTTCTATATGATAAATTGTTTTTAATTATTGTTTTTTGTACCAGAATAATTCTTTGTTTTTTTGATTTTAAAATTTCTAAAGCTTTATTATCGTATTCTGGAGAAATTATAATTTCAAAAAATAATTTATCAATTTCTAGAGATGCTTTCTGATCAATTTTATCATTGGTAATTAAAACACCTCCAAAAGCAGATATAGGATCCGACTGAAGTGCAAGCTTATAAGATGATAATACATCTTTTGAAGACGCAATACCACAGGCGTTATTATGTTTTATGATTGCAAATGTTGTTTCACTAAATTCTGATATTAAGGTTATCGCAGAATCAATATCAAGAAGATTATTATATGATAAATCCTTGCCGTTTAACTTATCAAAAATTTCTTTTATGTCTCCTTTAAATAGTCCCTTTTGATGAGGGTTCTCTCCATATCTCAATTTTTGGTATAATTCAGTACTGATTCCAAAAAATTCATCAATATCTCTGTCGTAGTCTGCAATTAATTTAAATGCTTTGGATGCAAGTTTTTTTCTATAAACAATCTCTGATGAAAAATCGTTAGATTTTAAATAATTTAAAACTGATCTAAATTGATCTTTAGAAGAGATCACTATAAGATCAGAAAAATTTTTTGCAGCTGCTCTTATTAATGAAACCCCTCCAATATCAATTTGTTCTATAATTTCATTTTCATTATTAGATGATTTAATAGTTTCAGTAAAAGGATAGAGATCAACTATTACCATATCTATTTTTGAAATTCGATATTTATTAATATCTGCTTGATCATTTTTATTTTCCTTCCTTGATAATAATGATCCAAATATTTTAGGGTGAAGAGTTTTTACTCTACCTTCTAAAATAGAAGGATACCCAGTTATTGACTCAACAGACTTAGTTGGTATATTTAAATTTTCAATATATTTTTTTGTTCCTCCTGTTGAAATTATTTTGATATTATGTCGAAAAAGTTCTTTACATATCTGATCTATGCCATCTTTATTGTAGACTGAAATTAGAACTGATTTTAGTTTAATTTTTTTCATGCACAAAAGTAATATTATAATTGATTTAAAATATATTTTTCAATTATTTGAGTAAAAAATTTATGCTCTATTTTATGAATTTTTGAACTTAAACTTTCTATGGTTTCATTTTCATAAATCATAATTTCTTTTTGAAATAGTATCTTTCCTTCATCATATTTTTCATTAACAAGATGAATGGTTATGCCTGATTTTATTTCATTTGATTCTAAGACTCTCTGATGTACATAATTACCAT
>CAZYIL010000022.1:0-16106 GCA_964646945.1 uncultured Marinoscillum sp.
AATAACTAACATATGAACTTTCTTCTGCGACTATTAATGTTCTTTCAAACTGACCTGTATTTGCAGCATTAATTCTAAAATATGTAGATAATTCCATTGGACATCTAATGCCTTTAGGAATATAGCAAAATGAACCATCAGTAAATACTGCCGAATTTAAAGCAGCAAAAAAATTATCTGTTTTTGGAACAACAGATCCTAAATATTTTTTCACAAGAGTTGAATGATTTATAACGGCTTCAGAAAAGGAACAAAAAATTATTCCTAAATCAGATAATTTATCTTTGAAAGTTGTTCCAATAGATACCGAATCTATGACAGCATCCACTGCTATTCCAGTTAGTTTTTTTTGTTCATTGAGTGATATTCCTAATTTTTCAAAAGTTTTTATAAGTTCAGGATCTACATCTTTAATTGATTTAGGAGTTTTTTTTTGTTTAGGAGCAGAATAATATTTTATTTTTTGAAAATTAATTTTTGGATATTTAAGATTTCCCCATTTAGGTTCCTTCATTTTCAAAAATTTTTTAAAAGCATCTAATCTCCATTTAAGAAGCCATGAAGGTTCTTTTTTTTTCTTTGAAATTAGTTTTATTATATTTTCATTAATTCCAATAGGAGCTTCATCAACATCCAACTTTATCGACCAACCGTGTTCGTATTCCTTAGATGTAAATTCTTGTATGATTTTTTTTTCTTTGCTCATGATTTAATTAATAATAAATTTTGCACAAATTTATAAGTTAATTTTTTAAAAAAAATTTATTTATGATACTAGTTTTTTTGCAGCGACAATAAATCTTTGTATGTTTCTTCAATTGATAAAAAAGATTCTGTTCTTGTAACCCCTTTTATTTTATGTATTTTTTGATCCAAAACTTCTCTTAAGTGTTTAGTATCTTTACACAGAACTTTTATGAATATCGCATACCTTCCTGTTATTGCATGTATTTCAATTATTTCTGGAACGGCTTTTAGTGATCTAACGGCTTGTTTATAAAGAAAACTTTTTTCTAAAAAAACCCCCATGAAACATGTGATAGAGTAACCTATTTTTGTATAATCTATAATTAATTTAGTTCCATTAACAATACCTAACTTTTCTAATTTTTTCATTCTAACATGAACAGTTCCTCCAGAAACATAAATTTTTTTAGCAATTTCTGTATATGGGGTTTTTGCATTCTTAGATAATAGAGATAATATTTTTAAATCTGTATTATCAATTTGATAATTTCCTCTCATTTTTATATTTATATTTTTAAAAATTTTAATTTAATCAAATTAAAATAAAAATATTGAAATTATTATTCATTTTAATTGAATTATTCTTACAAGAATGCATATAACATTAATTACTTTATAATTTAGGAATTCATTTTTGGGTTAATGTTGTTTATTGGGGATTTAAATATCTTATTTAGATCCCCTTTCTTTTTTTCTTTCAATATATTATTTTTAATTAAATTAATCTTTTAAATAAAACTCAATAATGAAAAACAAAATTTGGTTAAAAAAATATCCTAAAGGAGTTAGTGCCTTAGCAAACTTAGATGAATTCAATTCTTTTGCTGATTTTTTAGAAAGTGGTTTTGAAAAATATTCTGATTCTATTGCTTTTGAAAATATGGGTAAAAAGATAACATATAAAGAATTAGATGTTTTATCAAAAAACTTTTCATTGTATTTGACTGAAGAATTAAAATTGAAAAAGGGTGATAGATTAGTAATTCAGTCTCCTAATGTTTTGCAATATCCTATTGCTTTATTTGGTGCTTTGAGATCTGGTATTGTAGTTGTGAATACAAATCCACTTTATACTTCCAGTGAAATGGAACATCAATTTAAAGATTCTGGAGCAAAAGCTATATTGATTTTATCAAATTTTGCTCATAATTTAGAAAAAATAATTTCCAAAACTGATATTGAGTATATTATTATTTCTGATATGGGTGACATGTTAGGTGGTTTAAAAGGGAGACTTGTAAATTTTGTTGTTAAGTATATTAAAAAAATGGTTCCAAAATATTCTTTATATGGTGCTATTTCATTTAATAAAGCACTGTCTATTGGATCTCAATATGATTTTAAAAAGCATAATATTTCTTCAGGAGATTTAGCGTTTTTACAATATACTGGAGGAACAACTGGGGTTTCAAAAGGAGCAATGTTAACCCATCATAATGTTTTATCTAATATATCTCAAATGTCAGAGGGAATGAAAATATTACTCAATGAGAAAGAAGAAATATGTATCACAGCGCTACCATTATATCATATTTTTGCCTTGGTTTGTAATGCTCTTGTTATGTTCAATATAGGTGCTAAAAATGTTTTAATTACAAATCCAAGAGACATGAAGGGTTTTATAAAAGAGTTATCAAAACATAAATTTTCTGTAATTACTGGAGTAAATACCTTATTTAATGGATTGATTAACGCTGATGGTTTTAAAGATCTTGACTTCTCAAAATTAAAGGTAGCATTTGGTGGAGGAATGGCAGTTCAAGAAGTTGTTGCCAACAAATGGAAAAATATTACAGGTAAACCATTGGCTGAAGGTTATGGCTTAACGGAAACTTCTCCAGTAGTGACAATGAATCCATTAGATGGAACAGATAGAATAGGAACTATTGGTTTACCTCTACCTAGTACGGATGTGAAATTTATAGATGATGAAAACAATGAAGTTGGTATTGGTGAAAGAGGAGAGATTTGTGTTAAAGGACCACAAGTAATGAAAGGGTATTGGCAGAGACCTAAAGAGACAGTTGAAGTTCTAGATGGTGGATGGTTAAAGACTGGAGATATAGCAGTTATTGATGATGAAGGATTTATTAAAATTGTTGATAGGAAAAAGGAAATGGTTTTAGTATCTGGTTTTAATGTTTTTCCTAATGAAGTTGAGCATGTGATATCGTCACATCCTAAGGTTTTAGAAGTTGGTGTGATTGGTGTTCCAGATAAGAAAACTACTGAAGCTGTTAAAGCAGTTATTGTTAAAAGTGATGATTCACTTACAGAAGAAGAAATTAAATTATATTGTAAGGAAAAGTTGACCCCTTATAAATGTCCAAAACATGTTTCTTTTACCGATGAGTTACCCAAATCTAATGTTGGAAAAATTCTTAGAAGGGTAATTAAAGAAAATGATTTAAAATATTATTCCTATTAGTTATTTGGAAACAATCTAAATAATTTACTTATTGGTATATTTTTTTGATGTTAATAACTCGGTAGTTACATTTGTTCTTTCGTACAATTATGAAACAATTTTAATTCTTTTTAATCATAAATTAATGGGAAAAAAATATTCTAAGGGATTGTTTTTAAATGCTTTTCAGATTTTGAATCTTCCTTTTTTTATCTCACTAGTTTTTTTATCATTTCATTCTATTTTTTTAATAGCCCAAGCTCCAGAGAAAATTGATAATTCTGTTATTGAAAACGGAAAGGATCTTTTTACTGGAAATTGTACGGTTTGTCATGGAATAGATGAAGTAGTCATTGGGCCTGCACTTCGTGATGTTCACGAAAGAAAATCTGAAGAATGGATATACTCTTTTATAAAAAACTCTCAAAAAGTAATTCAAAGTGGAGATGAATATGCTGTAAATCTGTATAATGAATATAATAAAACATTAATGACTTCATTTGATTTTAATGATGAAGAATTGAATTCCATTGTTGAATATATTAAAGCCGAATCTTCTAAACCAATTGAAATTTTAGTTGCAGATGAAAGTATAGATGGTGGTAGTTCAAGTGAATTGGTTACTTCTGTTTCTAATACTTATGTTAATTTTCTTTCAGCTCTTGTCGTAATTTCGTTGTTTGTTACCATAATAGTTTTATTTCAGTTTAATAAACTTTCAAAACGATATATTTTATTAGAGAATTCATTAAGTGGAGATAAATTATCTGAAAGTGATAAAGAATTTCTTGAATATAAATTTGATTATAAAAGATTTCTTAAAAGTGATTTCATTTTAGGTGCAACTAGCTTTTTATTTACTATTGTTTTTGTTAGATCATGTATAGATGGTCTTTATACTGTTGGAATCCAACAAAATTATCAACCTACACAACCTATTGCATTTTCTCATAAAATTCATGCTGGACAATTTGAAATTGATTGTAATTATTGTCATACTGGTGTTAGAAATTCAAAGTCTGCAAATATTCCTTCTGTCAATATTTGTATGAATTGTCATAATTCTATAAATACTGAAAAGCCAGAAATTCAGAAAATATTGACAGCTTATGAAGAGAAAAAACCAATTGAATGGATTAGGGTTCATAATTTACCAGATCTTTCTTATTTTAATCATTCACAACATGTTGAAGTAGGAGGAATTGAATGTGAAACATGTCATGGTCCAATAAAAGAAATGGATGTTGTATATCAGTACGCTGAATTGACAATGGGATGGTGTGTAAATTGCCACAGAGAAACAGAATTAAATTCAAAAGGAAATGAATATTATGATAAATTAGTAGCATTACATGGTAAAAACTCTAAAAATCCATTGAAAGTACAAGATATTGGGGGTTTAGAATGTTCAAAATGTCATTATTAAACTTAATATGAAACAAGGAAATAAAACATATTGGAAAGGCTTAGAGGAATTAAAAAAAGATAAAAACTTTATTAAGAATTCTTATAATGAATTTCCTGAATATCTACCAATATCTGGAAGTTCAAATAACTCAAGAAGAGATTTTCTCAAAATGATGGGATTTGGTATATCTGCTGCTACATTAGCTTCATGTGAAGCTCCAATTAAAAAAGCTATTCCTTATGTTAATAAACCTGTTGAAATTAATCCTTCAATTCCAAACTATTATGCATCTTCCTATCTAAGTGGTAGTGATTATTGTAGTGTTGTTGTTAAAACTAGGGAAGGAAGGCCTATTAAAATCGAAGGAAATAAATTTTCAAAGATTAGTGGAGGCGGTACTTCAGCTCAAGTTGAAGCCTCTGTCTTATCGTTGTATGATAAGCAAAGAGTTAATAACCCAATTTTGAATGGTCAAGAAGTTGAATGGAATGAAATAGATAAATATGTTAAAAATAATTTAAGAGATGTAAGTTTATCTGGAAAAAGTATTTTTGTTATAACTAATTCTATTTTTAGTCCTTCTACACAAAAAGCTTTAAAAAATTTTAAGAAAAAATATAATTATAAACATGTTCAATATGATCAAGTCTCCTCTCATGGATCTTTAGAAGCAAACTTGAAATCTTTTGGTATAAGAAAAGTTCCTTTTTATGATTTTTCCAAAGCAAAAATTATTGTATCATTTGAGTCTGATTTTTTGGCCAATTCTATTAATCATTCATTGTTTAACAAACAATTTGCTATTACAAGAAAGGTTAGCTCAAATAATAAAAAAATGTCAAGGTTATATTCATTTGAATCTAATTTGTCACTTACTGGATCAAATGCTGATTATAGAATTCCAATTAAAAGTTCTGATCAAGCTTTTTATATTACTAGTTTGTATAATTTATTAGCCAAAAGGTTTGATAAAAGCCAAATTAAATTTAAGAATGAAGTTGATGATGATAGATTAGTTAAGGTTGCTGAAGATTTAATTAAAAATGCTGGAGAATCAATTGTAGTTTCAGGATCTAATGATGAATATATCCAAATAATAGTGAATGCTATTAATGAAATTTTAGGAAATCATGAAAAGACAATTTTATTTGATAAAGCTTATAATTTAAGAAAAGGGAATGATTTTGAATTTAATAAATTTATTTCTGATTTGAATTCTAATAATGTTGGTGCTGTTATTTTTCTTAATTGTAATCCAATTTATGATCATGGACAAGGTTCACTCATTTATGAAAAGATTAAATCTGTTCCTCTTACAATTTCCACATCTGATAGAATCGATGAAACATCTTCACTAGTTAATGTTGTAGCTCCTGATAATCATTATTTGGAATCTTGGAATGATTATGAGCCTATTGATGGTTATTTTAGTTTTTCTCAACCGACTATTTCTAAATTATTTAATACTAGACAGTTTCAGGAGAGTTTACTTTTATGGTCAGATTATGACTCATCTTACTTTGATTTTATTAAAAATAATTGGAAAAATATTTACGATAACGATGGTGTTAATAGTTCTTTTCAAGTTTTTTGGGATAAATGTTTACATGATGGTGTTTATGAAGCAAGAAATAAAAAGTCATTAAAATTTAATAGAAATGTATCTGATTTGCTTTTAAATGTTTCTTTCTGGTTAGATCAAAATTATTCTGTTTCTAATCAGAACGAATTAATTTTATATATGAATTCAAGTGTTGGGAATGGCATTCAATCCAATAATCCTTGGTTACAAGAAATGCCAGACCCGATTTCAAAAGTTTGTTGGGATAATTATCTTTCAATAAGTCCAAAATTGGCAAAAGAGTTGAATCTTCAAGTTGGAGATATGACTACTCAAAAACTTCTATTGAAATTTGATTCAGGAAATGAATATGAGATACCAGCTATTATTCAGCCAGGTCAAGCTGAAGGCACAATAGGTTTGGCTTTAGGTTATGGAAGAAAAAAATCAGGACCAGTCGGGGACAATGTTGGTTATGATGCATACAAGATGATCGATTTTTCCAAGGGTCATCAAAATTTAACTATTCAAAATATTAAAATTTCTAATACTAATGAAGTTTATAAGCTTGCTCAAACACAAACGCATCATACCATTATGGGTAGAGAGAGTGTTATTCAAGAAACCACGCTTAATAAATATATTGAGGATTCTAATTCCGGACAATATCAAATGAAAATTGCTACAAGTAAAGGATTTAAAAAACCTGAATCAATTTCTTTATGGAAAGGCCATGAATATAATAATCATCATTGGGGTATGGCTATAGATCTCAATGCTTGCACAGGTTGTGGAGCTTGTACAATCTCTTGTCAAGCTGAAAATAATGTACCAGTTGTTGGTAAAGAAGAAGTTCTAAATAGAAGAGAGATGGCTTGGATAAGGATAGATAGATATTATTCAAGTGACGCGGATGTTCATGATTTAAAGGGTTTAGAGAGAGCATCTGAAAATCCTGAAGTTACTTTTCAACCAATGATGTGTCAACATTGTAACAATGCTCCTTGTGAGACAGTTTGTCCTGTAGCTGCCACGACACATAGTACTGAAGGTCTTAACCAAATGGCATATAATAGATGTATTGGAACGCGTTATTGTGCGAACAATTGTCCTTATAAGGTAAGAAGATTTAATTGGTTTAAATACCATGATAATGAACAGTTTGATAAGAACACTTCCATGAATAATGATTTAGGTAAAATGGTTCTCAACCCCGATGTAACTGTTAGGTCAAGAGGAGTAATGGAAAAATGTTCTTTATGTGTCCAAAGAATTCAAGAAGGAAAACTTAAGGCAAAAAAAGAAAAAAGAAGACCTATAGATGGCGAGATTAACGTAGCATGTGCAGCTTCTTGTCCATCTGAAGCTATAGTATTTGGAGACTTAAAAGATTCAAAAAGTAGAATCTCAAATTTATTGAAGATAAAGAAGGTTGATGATAAGAAATTAGAAGTTAATGAAAAAAGAGCATATAATGTTTTGGATGAAATTAAAGTAAGTCCTAACATTTGGTATTTAAGAAAAGTAAGAAACAAAAAACAATCATAATAATTATGCATGTTGAATCTAAAATAAGAACGCCATTAATTACAGGAGGCAAAACACTTCATGATGTATCTAATGATATTTCAATAAGGGTAGAAGAGAAACCTAGTATCTCCTGGTTAATAGCTTTTGGACTTTCTTTACTAATGTTTTCAGTGGGAGCTTATGCTGTATATAGAACTTTGTGGGATGGTATAGGTATGTGGGGATTAAATAAAACAGTTGGATGGGCTTGGGATATTACTAACTTTGTTTGGTGGGTTGGAATTGGGCATGCAGGAACTCTTATTTCAGCGATCTTACTTCTTTTTAGACAAAGATGGAGAATGTCAATCAATCGTGCTGCTGAGGCTATGACAATATTTGCTGTGATTTGTGCTGCAATGTTTCCATTGCTACATATGGGAAGATTATGGTTAGGTTTTATGTGGGCATTACCACTTCCTAATACATACGGTTCTTTATGGGTTAATTTTGCTAGTCCATTATTATGGGATGTGTTTGCTATATCTACATACTTTTCTGTATCACTTGTTTTTTGGTATATTGGATTAATTCCTGATTTTGCTACAATAAGAGATAGAGCAAAAATGGCTGGTAGAAAAATTTCCGCTTCTATATATGGGGCATTAAGTTTTGGGTGGGATGGTGCTGCAAAAACATGGTCTCGTTATGAAACTGTTGCTTTAGTTTTGGCTGGTTTAGCTACACCACTTGTTTTATCTGTACATACAATTGTTTCAATGGATTTTGCTACTTCGGTAATACCTGGTTGGCATACCACTATTTTTCCTCCTTATTTTGTTGCTGGAGCAATTTTTTCTGGATTTGCAATGGTTCTCACTCTTTTAATTATTACAAGAAAAGTTTATCATTTAGAAGACTATATCACAGTCAAGCATCTAGAATTAATGAATATCATTATAATTGTTACTGGTTCAATAGTAGGGATAGCTTATATCACTGAACTTTTTATGGCATGGTATTCTGGAGTAGAATATGAACAATATGCTTTTTATAATAGAGTAACTGGACCTTATTGGTGGGCATATTTTTCTATGATGACTTGTAATGTGGTATCTCCTCAGCTCTTTTGGTTCAAAAAAATTAGAACTAATATTACAGCAACATTTATAATATCTATCATCGTAAATATAGGAATGTGGTTTGAAAGATTTGTGATTATTGTTACATCTTTACATAGAGATTATTTACCTTCAAGTTGGGGTATGTTTTATCCAACAATTTATGATGTTGGCACGTATCTTTTTTCTTTTGGATTTTTCTTTACGGCTTACTTATTGTTTTCAAAATATTTTCCAGTTATCAATATGGCAGAGGTAAAAAGCATTTTAAAACCTACAGGTGAAAAATTAAAAAATAAATAATATGGACAAAGGAAAAAAGTTTATTCTTGGTGTTTTTGAAGATGAGGATATATTATTGAAAGCCATTTCTAAAGTTAGAGATGGAGGTGTTAAAATACATGAAGTTTATTCTCCATTTCCTGTTCATGGAATAGAAAATGCTCTTGGATATAATAGATCAAGACTTTCAATTGCAGCATTTCTGTTCGGATTTACTGGAACCTGTCTTGCATTAATTATGATGATAGGAATGATGACAATCGATTGGCCAATGATTATTGGAGGTAAAGATTTTTTACCTTTTCCAACATTTGTTCCTGTTATTTTTGAAATGACTGTTTTATTATCAGCTTTCGGAATGGTAGGAACATTTTTAGTAATTAGTGATTTGAAACCATGGGGTAAACCAAAAACGTTTGATTTAAGAGCAACAGATGATAAACATATTATGGCAATTGAAGTAGAAAAAAACAAATTAGATAGAACTAAAATTTCTAGACTTTTAAAATCTTCTGGAGCATCAGAAGTAAATGAAGAGAAAACGAATTAAATGAAAAATTATAAATTACTATTATTAATATTTTTTATTTCAGCTTGTGCTGCCAAAGATGATTATCCTGGTGTTGAATATGCTCCAAACATGTACCATTCCGTTCCTTATGAACCTTTATCTCAGATAACTGATAAAGAGATTGGTAGTTGGTTAGATTCTAATCCAGATGATAATCATGGTGAGTTTTATAACTCTAATCCCTACAATCTTAACAATATGACAATGAGAGAACCTGTTCCAAATACTGTAAAAAGGGATGCTTATTTACCCTATAGAATTCCAAAGGATAGTCTTGAACTAGCATCGGAATTAATAAATCCAATTGAAGATTCAGAGGAAGTTTTAAAAGAAGGAAAAGTTCTTTATACAAGATACTGTACACAATGTCATGGTGATCAGGGAATGGGGGATGGATTAGTTGGTAAAGCATATAAGGGTGTTACAGCTTACAATTCAAGAGCAGTTAAAGATAAATCTGAAGGCCACATATTTCACGTAATCACCCATGGTAAAGGTAGGATGTGGGCTCACGGATCCCAATTGTCTATTGAAGATAGATGGAAGATTGTTAAATACGTTCAAACTCTACAGAATCAATAAGTATGAAAGAAAAATTTATTTTTAACTCACAGATAAAAAAGAATTTATTAATCGTATTAATTTCTGGTATATTACTTACCTTATTAGGCATTTGGATGGTAATTAATGGGGGTGATCATCATGAGCAAGTTTCTCATTTAGCTTCTTCAGCTTCGCATTCTGAATTTCATTGGTATCAAAGATTATTTTCAAATCTTTGGATTAACAATGTTTTTTTTACAGGAATTTCTCTATCGGGTGTTTTTTTCTTAGCGATTCAATATGTTGCTCAAGCTGGGTGGTCTGCGGGTTTAATTCGAGTTCCCATGTCAATGGGAAGTTGGTTGCCATTTGGTTTTATTCTTATGCTTTTGGTTTTTGGAATAGCTAATCATGATTTATTTCATTGGACTCATGAATATTTATATGATATTAATGATGATAGATATGATGCAATTATTGATGGCAAGAAAGCTTATCTCAATATCCCATTTTATGTTTCAAGAATGATTGGTTTTTTTCTTATTTGGTATTTATTATATAAAATGATTACCAATGAATCAGTAAAAGAAGATACTAATGGAGGTGAAACTCATTGGAAAAAAATGTTTACTTATTCAGTAATTTTTGTTGTGTTTTATGCTTTATCAAGTTCAGTTTCCGCATGGGATTGGATATTATCAATTGACACTCATTGGTTTAGCACAATGATAGGTTGGTATGTTTTTGCTAGTTGGTGGGTTTCTTCTCTAGCATTTATTACTTTGATGGTAATCAGCTTAAAAGATAGTGGTTATTTTGATTTTATTAATCATAGTGTTATTCATGACTTAGGAAAATTTATTTTTGCATTCAGTGTTTTTTGGACTTATTTATGGTTTTCACAGTACCTATTAATTTATTATGCACATATACCTGAAGAAACAATTTATTATGTTGAAAGAGTGAAAAGCGAAGTTTATGTTCCATTCTTTTATATTAATTTGATATGTAACTTTTTCTTTCCTTTTTTATTTTTGATGACTAGGGCAAGTAAAAGACATACTAGATTTTTAAAAATTGCATGTCCAATAATTTTATTTGGTCATTTTATTGATTTTTATTTAATGGTTACCCCTGGTGTATTAAAGGAAAATGGAGGATTTGGATTTATGGAAATAGGTGTTTTGCTTGTTTATCTTTCTTTATTTATTTATGTAATCTTAAATAGTTTGAGTAATAGAGCTTTGGTGGCAAAAAATCATCCTATGTTAGAAGAAAGTTTACACCATGATATTTAAAATAATTTTGTAAACAATGAAGTTAGTAATATTTATATCAGTTGTTCTTTTTCTAGTAATTATTTTTCAATTATTTAGATCTTCTGAATTGATAGTTATAGCTAGTAAGAAAAAAGAAGGAGATAGTTTTAATGATAAACTAAATAGTCTAAATGCTATAGGAGGAGTTATATTCTTGTTTTCTCTTATTATAGGCCTTGTATGGTATTCTGTTGAAGAATTTGATAATTATGTCTTACCCATTGCTTCAGAGCATGGTTTTGTTACAGAAAGATTATTTTGGGTCACTACAGCTGTTACAGCATTTGTTTTTATAATTACACAAATAGTAATGTTTTATTTTGCTTATAAGTATAAGTATCAAGAATCTAGAAGAGCTCAATTTTATCCTGAAAATAATAAGCTAGAATTAATTTGGACAATTATTCCGGCTATAGTTCTTACTATTTTGATAGGCTGGGGTTTAATAGTTTGGGCAGAGATAACAGGTCCTCCACCAGAAGATCCTGAAATAATAGAAATTGTTGGGTATCAGTTTGCATGGGCTTCAAGATATCCAGGTAAAGATAATAAGCTTGGATCTTATAATTATAAACTTATAGATGTAGACAATATAGTTGGAATCGATTTTACTGATTCTGCATCTTTTGATGATTTTATGCCAAGAGAAATTCATATACCAAAAGGAAAACCTGTTTTATTTAAAATCCGATCAAGAGATGTAATTCACAGTGTTTATTTACCTCATATGAGATCTCAAATGAATGCGGTTCCTGGAATGCCTACTCAATTTTGGTTTATTCCTACAAAGACAACTGAAGAAATTAGAGAGGAAACTGGAAATATGGATTTTAATTATGAATTACTATGTAATAAAATTTGTGGAAGAGCTCATTTTTCTATGAAGCATACTATAATAGTTGAAGAAGAAAGGGAATATATAAAATGGAAAAATTCACAGAAACCATGGATTGAAAAAAACCCAGAATATTTTACAAAAATTCAAAAAAATAAATTTCAAAACTTATCTTTACTGAACTAAGAATTATGACTGAAATTAAATCAAAAATAAAGAAAAAACTGGAAGTTGATCATCATGAAGATCATCATGAAAATCATGGATTTGTTAGAACCTATATTTTTTCAGAAGATCATAAAACAATAGCAAAACAGTTTTTGATTACAGGAATATTTTGGGCTGTAATGGGAGGAGCCTTGTCATCTTTATTCAGAGTCCAACTTGGGTTTCCTGATTTAGATTTAAGTTTTCTTAGTCCGATTATTGGAAACTGGTTAACTCCTCAAGGTAAAATTGATTCTGAAGTATATTTAGCATTAATTACTATGCATGGAACTATTATGGTTTTCTTTGTTTTAACAGCTGGCTTAAGTGGAACATTTAGTAATTTTTTAATACCTCTTCAGGTTGGGGCTAGAGACATGGCTTCAGGATTTCTTAACATGCTTTCATATTGGTTTTTCTTTTTATCAAGTATTGTTATGTTTATTTCAATTTTTGTTGAAGGAGGTCCTGCCAGTGGGGGGTGGACTATATACCCACCCTTAAGTGCATTACCTCAGGCAGTATCGGGATCAGCAATGGGTATGACTTTATGGTTAATCTCTATGGCTTTATTTATTGTTTCAGCTTTGCTTGGAGCATTAAATTACATTACAACTGTTATAAACCTTAGAACTGAAGGAATGACATTTTTCAGAATGCCACTAACCATATGGGCATTTCTTGTAACTGCAATTTTAGGAGTACTTTCTTTTCCAGTATTATTATCTGCTGCATTGTTACTAATAATGGATAGATCTTTTGGGACTAGTTTTTATCTTTCTGATATTTATATAGCGGGAGAAGCTTTGGCAAATGAGGGAGGAAGTGCTATTTTATTCCAACATCTTTTTTGGTTTTTAGGGCACCCTGAAGTTTATATTGTAATTCTTCCTGCTTTAGGAATTGCTTCAGAAGTTATTGCAACTTGTTCTAGAAAACCAATCTTTGGATATAAATTTATGGTGTACTCAATTCTTGCTATTGGAGGTTTATCTTTTGTTGTATGGGCTCATCATATGTTTATTTCTGGAATGAATCCATTTCTTGGATCTGTATTTACTGTATTGACCTTAATAATTGCCGTACCTTCTGCAATAAAAGCATTTAATTATATAGCTACATTGTGGAGAGGTAATATAATTTTTACTCCTGCTATGTTGTTTTCAATTGGTTTAGTTTCTACTTTTATTTCAGGTGGCGTAACAGGAATATTTCTTGGAAATTCTGCCATTGATATTAATTTACATGATACCTATTTTGTTGTAGCACATTTTCATATTGTAATGGGGGTTTCAGCTTTTTTTGGTCTATTTGCTGGTGTTTATCACTGGTTTCCAAAAATGTTTGGTCGTATGATGAACAACAGTTTAGGATATCTTCATTTTTGGTTAACATTTATTGGTTCTTATATGATTTTTTTCCCTTTGCATTATATAGGTATTGCTGGTTTTCCAAGGAGATACTATTCTTTTACAAATTTCCAGGCTGGAAATATTGAATCTTTCATAGATTTGAATGTATTTGTTTCTTATGCTGCACTTATATCTTTTGCTGCTCAGTTTATATTAATATTTAACTTTTTTTATAGTATGTTTAGAGGTAAAAAAGCTCCTCAAAATCCATGGAAATCAAATACTTTAGAATGGACTGCTCCAATTAATCCTGGTCATGGAAATTGGGTTGGAAAAATACCTAAAGTTGAAAGATGGGCATATGATTATAGTAAAACAGGTGCTAAAGATGATTTTATCCCTCAGAATATTCCTCGTTCTGAAACAACGGAATCTAATTTACCTGATGATGATCATCACTAGAAAGTAATGTTAGAATGTTAGGTGATTATTATAGGAAATTAAATTTCATAACTCTTATTTTGCTTTTTTTATTGATTCTTGCTGGTGGAATAGTTAGAAGTACTGGATCGGGGATGGGCTGTCCCGATTGGCCTAAATGCTTTGGTGAATTTATTCCACCTATGGATGAATCTGAATTGTCTGAAAATTATAAGGAGGACTTTCTTACTAAAAGAAAAAACAAAAACATAAGACTTTCTAGAATGCTTTCTTTTTTTGGATTTAATGAATTATCTAATAAAATTTTAAATGATAAATCTATTTATGTAGAAGATGATTTTAATGTGTATAAGACTTGGACAGAATATTTAAATCGACTCCTAGGTGCAATTGTTGGATTCTCAATTTTATTAACTTTTATATCTTCATTTAAATATATTAAATCTGAAAAAAACATATTTATTTTTTCCCTTATAAGTCTAATACTTGTCTTATTTCAAGCTTGGATTGGCTCAATAGTTGTTTCTACAAAATTAATGCCTGGAATTATAACATTGCATATGATTATTGCATTGTTGATTATATGTTTAGTTATATACACCTATTTTCTTTCAACTAAAAATAAAATTTATATTTCTAAATTTTCTGATATAAATTTTATTAAATATTTTATAATTATAAATTTAGTTGCTCTTACATTTCAAATATCCTTAGGTACTCAAATAAGAGAATCGATTGATACTATAGCAATAGGTTTAGAATATAATTTGAGAAATACATGGGTAGACAGTTTAGGAATCGAATTTTTTATTCATAGGTCTTTTTCATTAATTATTTTAGGGTTGAATTTATATTTGTGCTACTTATTTATAATAAACAAAATTTTTTTAAAAACTTATCTTAAAATTATTATTATAATTTTATCATTGATAACACTAGAAATAATTACTGGTGCAGGAATGGCTTATTTTTCTATCCCAAGTTTTTTACAACCTTTACACTTATTTTTAGCTGTATTGATTTTTGGTTTATTGTTTTACATGTTTTTAATTATTAGATTTTCAATTAAAAAAGAAAAATTTTGAAAAGTTTATATCTAGAAAATATATTTGCTTTCGAAAAAATGAAAATTATGTTAAGAATATTTTTTGAACTTATTAAATTGAGATTGTCTTTGTTAGTAACTTTTTCAGCTGCTTTTGGTCATATTTTAGCTTCTTCAAATACATTAAATTATGAAAAGTTATGTTTTTTGGTCTTAGGAGGATTTTTGATAACTAGTTCTTCAGTAATTAATAATCAAATATTAGAAAAAGATTCTGATGCTTTAATGGATAGAACTAAGGGAAGACCTATTCCTACTAATAAAATTTCTGTTAGAAATAGTTTATATGTATCTATAATTTTTTCTTTTTTAGGATTTTTTCTTTTAACTTTTTTTTTAAATCTTTTCACAGCTATAATTTCAATTACATCTTTGATTATATATTCTTTTATATATACTCCATTAAAAAAAATTGGATCTATTGCTGTTTTTGTAGGAGCAATACCAGGAGCTTTACCTCCTATGATTGGATGGGTTTCTGCTACAAATGAAATTTCAATTGAAGCTTTCATTATTTTTAGCATACAGTTTATTTGGCAATTTCCTCATTTTTGGGCTATTGCATGGGTTTCAGATGATGATTATAAGAGGGCTGGATTTAAGCTTTTGCCTAATGGAGGTAAAAAAAATTTTTCAACTGCTGTAAATATTATGACTTATACTCTACTTCTTCTTCCACTTGGATTTTTACCAACACT
>CAZYIL010000023.1:0-16038 GCA_964646945.1 uncultured Marinoscillum sp.
AAGTACAATCATTGCTAAAATCACTACCTTGATCAACACTAAATGTCAATCTTTGGTCAGTAGCCTCTGCAGTAAATCTTAAAGTAACTTTTGTCCAAGTTTGATTTCCAGGTCCCTCAAAAGCTCTTTCTGGAGAATATTGTTTTTGAAGTCCAGGATAACCTGGATGAACCCCAAACTGCACTTTCCATCTTGCATTAGAACCTATTTGAGAATTGTTAGATGTAGGACCACAACCATTTGTTCCATCAGTCAATCCTGCAAAAGTTTGCCAAAAAACAACATCATATTTATTTCCAGGTTTAAGTTTATCAACGTTTGCATAAAAACTTTCATAACTAGAAGAACTTTGTGCCCAACCAGCTGCTACCACACCACCATCCGGTGATGCTGGCAATCCATTTGCACATCCTTTACTGGTTCCACAATTTAATCTTGCTCTTGGCGTATGCCATGTATCTAAAGTGCTTTTTCCATTTATCCAATCTCCACAGGTAACATCACCGTTTCTTCCTTCATCATCACCATGAGCGTCATCTGAACACGGAGTAAAAGAACCGTCCGGACCAATCGCTTTTAGAAAGTAACAGTCTAATCCTTCTTCTGTATCTAAAATCCCATCGTTATCATCATCTAAATCATCATCTGCTGCTACACCGTCCCCGTCATCACCCGTACCATATGCTCCAAATACTACAGGGAAATCTCTTATAATATTCGAAGCTTTGAGAAAATACGACTCTTTATTTATTTTCATCATTTTTAAATCAATTTTATACGATTTTGGTTTTATAGGCAATATTATTTCTTTTGCAGACTTTCCGCCATAAACAAAATAAACGTTCCCTTTATGATCTACAAGATTTCCACTCTTATCAAAGTAACTTTTATCATCATGGTCAAATAAAGATAAATTATGGTAAAAAGATTCTATACTATCAGCAGAAAGGTATATAATAGAATTTTTTGGTAACTGAATTGATTTATAATCTTGAGAAGATAAAGGGTATGTTATAAAAAGAATCAGAAAGAAAACCTGTGCTTTTATTAAAATTTTTAAATACACCATTGTATGATAAAATTAATTATTGGGTTAAGCTTTTATCATGGTAAATATAGAATATTATCACTATTTATTTAAATAAGTACACGCCTCGTATATATAGGTTTAGCTGGTTTGAATGTTAATCTCTTCTTCTTAAATAAACGTATCCTTTGATTGGTTTTCTATGCTGATCGCCAAGATCTAGGATATAGAAATACACAGCTTCAGGTAATAAATTCTTCGATTTTTTAAAGTTTCCAGTGACATCTGCACCTCCAACATTTCTTTTTCCATCCCAATGATCAAAATATTTTTCTTTTTCATAAATCTTTATTTCCCATCTGTTATAGATCGTGACTTTGTTGTTTGGATAAGGATCTAATCCTCTTATAACCCACTTGTCATTGGTACCGTCTCCATCAGGTGAAAAACCACTAGGAATGTGTATTTCATTAGGAAACACCTCTAAGAGCGATTCTTCAGAAATCACATCTTCTTGACACAGATAACTAGGATTAGAAATCACAAGTCTGTAACGATAGGTATCCATAAATAACTCTAAAGGCAAGATTGTCATTTCAATGGTTTTGGTACCACTATAAGTAACCCCATTATTTGTTGTATCAGATAGGTTATTCCACGATTCACCGTTATCCGTACTTTCTTGCCACTGATAGGTGAAATCACCTGTATTGGTCTCTCCTTTAAGTATGAGGGTATCTTTTTCCGGAAGAGAATTGAAGGATATAGGTGATGAAATCAGATCAATTAATATGCCTGCTTCTAAATAATCTTTAATTCCATTCTGATTCAAATCAGCAGGTTCTGTATACCCATCCACCACATCTGTTCCATCAGCATTTTTAATCACCTTTCCAGCGCTGTCAACTTCCACAGGGCTTGTACCTAATATCCCATCGTTATCAGGATCAGTAAACCCTGCTTCTACTACATCAAAACATCCATCCCCATCACTATCAAGATCCAAATGATTTGGAATTCCATCTCCATCTGTGTCTATAGTATCTTCTACCACATCAAGGATTCCATCGTTATCATCATCTAAATCGTCTGGTTCATCTGGCACCTCATCTTCATCTGTATCTTTTATAACTTCTAATAAAGCAACATCAGATTCACGTATTGAATCACAAGCATATGAAGAATTGATAAATAAAACTCTATATTGGTACCCATGCATTACATAATCGATGTTGGTAATTGTTAACGTGTCGTTAGTCACCCCACTATAAGGAGATACTTCTGTTAAATTATTCCATGTTGTTGAATCTTTACTTTCCTGCCATTGATAAGTGATAAGGGTTGTTGCAGTAGCAGAAGCAATAAATAGAGTATCAGAACCTTCCATGACACTCACTGAATCAGGTTGAAGATTTACGGTAATAGAGGAACCTTCCTGTAAATAATCTTTTACACCATCAGCATCTAAATCATTAGGATCTGTGTAACCATCTACTTTGTTTGTGCCTATCACTAGACCCTGAGCATCAACTACTACAGGAATATCTGCAAGAATACTATCGTTGTTAGGATCAGAAAAACCAGCTTCTAATACATCTGTACAGCCATCTCCATCGCTATCTAAATCAAAATAATTAGGGATTCCATCTCCGTCTGTATCATCTGCGGTTTCTTCGGTATCTAATATTCCATCGTTATCATCATCTAAATCAACATCATCAGAGATACCATCACCATCGTTATCTGGCTGAACCTCAATTAAATGAGGAGTAGATGTGAAAGGAGCTCCACAAGCAAATCCTGGAGTGCTCACCAAAGACCTATATTGATAACCACTCATAGAAAGAAGAGGATCAATGATAACAAGAGAGTCTGTATTTACTCCTTTATACATACTAGTTTCCACAAGGTCTAACCATGTCTTCGCTGTATCTCTACTTTCTTGCCATTGATATTCAATTTTTCCAGCTGCATTTACATCAATAGTCATGACAGTTGTATCCTCACTGGTGTTAGTTTTTACAGAATCTATAGGGTCTATTATATATGCCTCAATAACTCCATATGCATTAATTTTTGATTCCATATCGATAAAAGAAGGTGGATTTGATCTTGATGTATATCGTACTTCAAATGGAATATCTTTAAAGTCGAAACTAGTATGTATAAAGGTTCCTTCAACATCATATGCTCTACCATCAGGATAAAAATCGCCTGGATAAGCGGCATAGTAAATTTCTATATTATTTGGTTTAAAAAACTCCATTACATATTTTTTATTTGGATCTAATACTAGAGGATTATTAGTATTAAAACTAAAGACTACATCTTCTGCTGTAGTTCCTTGATCATCTATTGTAAATCCATATCCAGTCGATCTAGCTAAAATTTGACCAGTCAGAGCATGATTTTGACCTGTTTCATTATCGTTTATATATTCACGAATTATTAACTCTGAATTAGTTAATCCATTTTCATACTCGGTTCTACTTATTCCACTTTTTCCTTTTAGAACATCTACCCATATCTCATCAAGATCACCTCCAATATTTTTAGTGAGAAAGCTTTGACCAAAAAAATCCCCATCAGATACATAAGGATTTGGAATACTCCCAGGACCTACAGATATAACTGTACCAGCACCTACATTAGAATTAGAGAACCATTTTGTGTTACCATAAATAATTTCAAATCCAGAGATACAATCAAAATTAATATTACTTTTCCTAACCCACATAGATTCGTTAGAATCCATATAGTCTAAGACATCTTCTCTTGTAGCGTTGGTTGTGGTAGCATAAATTTTTATTTTCCCATTCTCAATAACACCTTTTAAATTACCCTCCCCTTTCGAAGGTTCCCATAACCCACTACCATCTATATCAAACATTCCATTTGGTCCGAATACATGTTTATTATTATTAACACCTGCAAGAACAATGGAAGGGTCCCAATGTGATTGATTAAAATAAAGAATCGTATCCCCATCGATATAAACTTGTAACCCATCATTAAAGCTTACTATGTCAAGTCTAGGGATACATTTTTCAAATTGAGCACCTTGTGCTAAATCAACAGAAACGAATACGGTATCAAGAATTATATCTGGAGCAGTAGTAATACCTTTAATATGATAAGGGGAACTTTTTATTGGATAACCACCAAAAAATGTATTGGTGGAGCCAGAACTTTTAATGTTAAGTTTTGAGTTTGAAGTTGATGGTGTTACAAGAATGGAAGAGCCCACTTCTTTATAATCAGAAATACCATTGCTGTCGGAATCATTTGGTTTGGTATAACCGTCAACAACTGGGGCGTTATTAGCATCAGAAATTACTTTTCCAAAACCATCTTCTACCACAGGACTCTTTCCTAATATACCATCTCCATCCTGATCAGTAAATCCTGCTTCGTTTACATCAAAACAATTATCACCATCACTATCTAAGTCATGGTGATTAGGAATCCCATCTTTATCAATATCACCCATCCCTTCTTCAGTATCTAATATCCCATCGTTATCATCATCTAGATCAATTATGTCCGGAATACCATCTTCATCATTATCATCTAATAGAGTTAATACTCCAACATTAGAAAGAGCAGATGGGTCACAAATATATGCTGAATTGGTAATCAAAACTCTATATTGATAATTATGCATAGTCTGTAGAACTGCACTTATTTTTAGAGTATCGCTAGTCACCCCAGAATAAGGAGAAGTATTGGTTAAGTTCACCCAAGAGATGCTATCTGTGTTTACTTGCCATTGATAGGTTAAAGTACCTTGTGCAGAAGCATCAAATGTAAAGTATACAGCTGAATCTTTGACCACAGAAACATCTGTAGGATGTGAAGTAAAGCTAATCGAAGAACCTACCTCTAAATAATCATGAGTCCCATTGCTATTTCCATCAAGTGGTGTTGTGTAACCGTCTACTTTGTTTGTGCCTATTACAAGTCCTTGAGCGTCAACAAGTATAGGAACATTTGCAAGTATGCTATCGTTGTTAGGATCAGAAAACCCAGCTTCTCTTACATCTGGACATCCATCGCCATCGCTATCTAAATCAAAATAATTTGGTAAACCATCTCCATCCATATTACCATCACCTTCCTCTGTATCTAATATACCATCGTTATCATCATCTAGATCATCACCATCAAGAACTCCGTCATCATCATTATCTACCGAAATAATTAACTCAGCTTCACCAGAAGTAACACCCACACCACAAAGATAAGCCGGAATTGTCATGATCACTCTAAACTTATATCTGTGCATAGTTGAAGGATCAGAAATAGTTAGTGTATTTGTGTCCACACCAGAATATGGAGCTACGTTAGATAAATTGGTCCAAACGTTGCTGTTTAATATTTTTTGCTGCCATTGATAGATGACAGTACCAGAAGCCGTTAGTCCTATGGTAAACTGCACTGAAGCATTAGGAAGTGTGCTCATAGCGATTGGTTGAGTGTTAATTGTTATGGATGAACCCGCTTCTTTATAATCATCGACACCATTACCATCTCCATCTAAAGCTGCTGGCGTAGTATATCCCTGAATAGGTAGAATAGGTGTGCTGTTAACATCAGCAATAACTAAACCTTGAGCATCTACTTTAACATCTGTTGCAACCGTTCCGTTGCTAGTTCCTATGGTAACAATACCATTGTCATCTGGATCATAAAGCCCTGCTTCTTTTACATCCCAACATCCATCTCCATCGCTATCAAGATCACGTCTGTTAGGCTCTCCATCACCATCTAAATCATCTTCTCCTTCTTCCGTATCTAAAATACCATCGTTATCATCATCTAAGTCTATGGTATCATCTATTCCGTCATCATCAAAATCAGGCAGTACGGTTAGTGTTGCTTCATTCGAAGGTAAATCAGCAGCACAAGCTAGAGAAAGAGTGATAACAAGTACCCTATATTTATTCCCATTCATTGCATTAGTTACATTAGCTACTGTCAACGTTTGAGAAGTTACACCAGTATATGGAGTAGTGTTATTTGGAGGGTTGGATTCAACTAAATTAGTCCAGTTTCCTCCTGTTGTTTTTTCTTGCCATTGGTAGGTAGTTGGTGTTGCAGGAGTTGTAGTTTCAGCAAAAGTAAATGTTGTTGACCCACTTTTAATAATGGTTCTATTAACAGGATGAGAAGTGAATGTTGGAAGAGCGCCAGCTTCAAGATAATCTTTCACACCATTTCCATCTAAATCATTAGGGGTTGTATATCCGGGTGGTGTTACATCTGTATTATTTGCATTTTTAATCACCCTACCTTCTGCGTCTACTATTTCCGTATTAGTTAATCCCGTACCTAAAATACCGTTATCATCAGGGTCTATAAGGCCTGCTTCTTGCACGTCAGGACATCCGTCTCCATCGCTATCAAGGTCACGTCTGTTAGGCTCTGCATCACCATCAAGGTTTCCATTGCCTTCTTCTGTATCTAAAATACCATCGTTATCATCATCTAAATCTATGCTATCGTCTATCCCGTCATCATCAAAATCTGTTAACACGGTAAGCGTCGCTTCTCCAGAAGATTGATTTGGAGTACATACATTAGCCGGCACATTAGCCATCACTCTATATTTATTTCCATTCATCGCATTAGTTACATTAGCGACTGTCAATGTTAAAGAAGTAACACCGGTATATGGAGTAATATTATTTGGAGGGTTGGATTCAACTAAATTAGTCCAGTTGCCTCCTGTTGTTTTTTCTTGCCATTGGTAGTTGATAGTTCCTTGAAAAGAAGACACAAAAGTGAACGTGGCATTAAAGTTTTTGGTCACAGTTTTATTTACTGGTTGTGTAGTAAAGTCTACAGTACCTGTTTCTTTATAATCTTGTATACCATTATTGTCTCTGTCTAAAGCTGCAGGGGTTGTATATCCAGCAGGATTTACAACAGAATTATCAGCGTTTTTAATTACTTTTCCTTGCGCGTCCACTTTGACAGTATTGGTTAATCCAGTACCTAAAATTCCATTATCGTCGGGGTCTGTAAGCCCAGCTTCTTGCACGTCAGGACATCCATCCCCATCGCTATCTAAATCAAAACGATTAGGAAGACCGTCGTTATCAAGATCATCATCTGTTTCTTCCGTATCTAGAATACCATCGTTATCATCATCTAAATCTATGCTATCGTCTATCCCATCCTCATCAAAGTCTACTGTTACACCAATAACAACTTCGTTAGAAGTCAGTGAAGATGCGCAAAGGAAAGAAGCGTTGGTGAGGACCACCCTATATTTATAACCATTCAATGCAAGTTGAGGATTTGTGATTGTTAATTGTTTGGTTGTCGCTCCGCTATAAGGTGCAAAATTGGGGATATCAGACCATGAGACAGGATTGTTGTTGATGTTACCCTCTTGCCACTGATAAGTAGTCGTTGAAGGGTGTGCGTCTATTACTGTCATAACAATATTTGCTCCCAAAGTGATTGTTTGTCCAATTGGCTGGGTCGTAATCTGAAGAGCAAAACCTTCTTGTTTATAATCTTTCACTCCGTTTCCATCTCCGTCCCTTGTAGGTGTATAACCATCTGTCACAGCAGAATTGTTCGCGTTATGAGTAACTAACCCTTGAGCATTAACACCTACTGCACTTGTAGATCCTGTACCTAGAATCCCGTTATCGTCAGGATCTGCAAAACCTGCTTCTTTAACATCAAAACACCCATCTCCATCGCTATCCAAATCAAAACTGTTTTTTATTCCATCATTATCAATATCTAAATTTCCTCCAGCGTCTTCTTGAATGTCTTTTATTCCATCGTTGTCATCGTCTTCATCTATATCATCTGTTATTCCATCTTCGTCGTTATCCGGTTGAATAGTTAACAACGCTTCTTGTGATATAACATCATTACCACATAAATAAGCTGCATTTTTCACTATACAACGATATAAGTTTCCATTTATACTCAACGTACCCTTAGTAATAGAAAGTGTGTTTGTGTTTGTTCCACCATAATTTCCGCCTGAAGTTAAATTCGTCCAAGAACCACCAGAAACTTTTTCTTGCCATTGGTAATGAACCGTGTTTTGTGTTGTAGCAGCAACTGTAAAGGTCAACGGTTTATTCTGAGTTACCGTTACAGCACTTGGATGAGAATTAATGGTTGCAGGAGTACCTACTTCTTTATAATCTTGTGTTCCATTTCCATCACCATCTAATCCAGCAGGAGTCGTGTATTTTTCATTGGCTGGAATAACATTATCGTCTTTATCCTTGATGACTAGCCCCTGAGCATCTACTTTAACATCTGTTGCAACCGTTCCGTTGCTAGTTCCTATAGTTAAAATTCCATTATCATCTAAATCTGAAAACCCAGCTTCTTTAACATCAAAACACCCATCTCCATCGCTATCCAAATCAAAACTATTTTTTATTCCATCATTATCAATATCACCATCACCTTCCTCAGTATCTAAAATTCCATCGTTATCATCATCTAGATCTTCGGAATCGATAACGCCATCTTCATCGTTATCCAGTTGTAAAATAAGTTTTGCTGGTGAAGATTGGGCGATAACTTCACAGACATATGCAGGAGTGGTAACGACTAATCTATAGTTCATCTCGTCAAATAACGGAGACACATTAAGTATGTTAAGTGTCGTTGTATGAACTCCCCTATATAAAGTAGGGTTTGCAAAAGTTTTTATAGTAAATGAATTAGTCATAGAAACATTGTTCCCAAATGTGTTTGAGCAATCCTTACACACACTCCAGTCATTTATAGAGAACGTTGTTTTAGGTACAGTTCCAGTTTTTCTGTACATCCATCCATCAGTATGATCCCAATTTTTTCCAGTTCCATTTTCTCCAGGCACACCTGCTACATCAATTATCGTATTGTTTTTATATAGAAGGATAGCATCATTCCCATCAAAGATGTTGATGTGTTCTTGTTGATTTGGATCCGTGCCAAACCATGTTTTAAAATATGTGCCGGGTTCAGAAACCAGATAATATGATCCCGCCGTAAGGCCTACGTTAGTTAAGCTAAACATCTGACCAGCAGGTTGGTTTCCATTACTTGCTATTTCAATACCATATACCCCTAGATTAGGAATATTTTCAATTGCATAAAGTTCTATAGCCCTTGGGTATGTGTCTCCTATATCTCCTTTAAATACTCCTGAAATCATTAATGAAGTAGTCTCATCAATATTTTCCCATGCACTACCATTGTCACTTTTTTGCCATTGATATACTAAACTTCCTGAACCAGAAACAGTTGCTTGGATGGTTGCGTTGGTTCCTTGAAGTACTGAGGTGGTATTTGGTGGTTGTGTTGAAAAAGTGACACCTGAGCCTACCTCTTTATAATCATGAGTTCCATTATTATCTCCATCTAATGCCGAAGGAGTTGTATAACCTGCGGGGTTCACATCAGAGTTATCTGCGTTTTTAATTACCTTGCCTTGTGCATCAACTTTGACTGTATTAGTTAATCCTGTACCTAAAATTCCATTGTCATCAGGATCTGTAAGACCAGCTTCTTTCACATCATTACACCCATCTCCATCGCTATCAAGATCACGCCTGTTAGGTTCTCCATCACCATCTAAATCATCATTACCTTCTTCTGTATCTAAGATACCATCGTTATCATCATCTAAATCTACACCATCATCTAATCCATCATCGTCAAAGTCAGGTAGCACGGTAAGAATAGCTTCATTTGAAGGTAAGTCAGCAGCACATGCGTAGGTAGCCGTTATAACCATGACCCTATATTTATTTCCGTTCATACCATTGGTAACTGCACTAATATTTAAGGTCTTCGTTTGGGTACCTGAATAAGGAGCTAGCTCCGAAAGAGGTGTCCATGGCGCACTGCCTACTTTCACTTGCCATTGATAAGTAACAGGGGTGGTTGGGTTTGTGGTAGCTGTTACCGTAAAGGAAGTAGCGGCATTTTTTATAATCGTGCTGCTAGAAGGGTGAGCGGTAATTGTAGGGGCAGATCCAGCTTCTTTATAGTCATCTGTTCCATTATTATCCAAATCTTGAGGGTTAGTGTAGCCTGGAGGATTTACATCTGAATTATTTGCGTTTTTAATGACTAAACCAGAAGCGTCTACTACCACTGTATTAGTTAATCCCGTACCTAAAATTCCATTGTCGTCAGGATCAATCAACCCTGCTTCTTGAGTGTCAGGACATCCATCTCCATCACTATCTAAATCAAAATAATTTGGCCAAGCATCGTTATCAATGTTTCCATTACCTTCCTCAGCGTCTGTGATACCATCGTTATCATCATCTAGATCTATTCCATCTACAACTCCATCCAAATCAAAATCTCCTGAAAATGAAAGTTTTGTAAGTGTAGATTCTATATCAGTATCACAAACATATGCTGGTGTTGTCATAAATACTTTGAATCTATAATTGTTTAGAGTAGAAGGATCAGCTATGTTTAACGTGTTTGTTGTTTCTCCTGAAAAAGGAGCTCCTGAAACAACTGACCATGTAACCCCATCTGGGCTTTTTTTCCACTGATATGTTATATGACCGACCACAGAAACTGGTAGAGTCAATTGTACAGGATCAACGCCATTGATATAAGAAATAGGAACCATTTGAGAAGTGATGGTGATTGCAGAACCAGCTTCTTTATAGTCAAAAACACCATTTGAATTCAAATCAAGAGCTTGAGGATCGGTATATCCATTTTGAGTTAGAGAAGCTGTTTTTCCCACCCAGTTAGTAACAATTCCAAATTCATTAACCGCCACTGGACTTGACCCTAAAATCCCATTATCATCTCCATCCACAAATCCTGCTTCTATCACATCTTTACATCCATCTCCATCAGAATCTCTATCTAAACTATTTATAATACCATCTCCGTCTATGTCGTTGTTACCTCCAGCATCTTCGTGTACATCCAATATTCCATCGTTATCATCATCTAAATCGTCCCAATCAAATACACCATCTCCATCAGGGTCAGGCCTAAATACATTTAATATGTTGGCATCTGTAAACACGTCTACATCGCAATGATATTCCGGGGTGCTCATTACAAGACTGAATTTTATACCATCCATTGCAAAAGGAATGTTGGTGATAGAAAGGGTATCAGATTTTACGCCCGAAATAAATGTAGGTTCTTTAAGTGATTTCAGAGGGAATCTTCTAGAAATCTTTTTGATATTACTACCTTGTAAAGCTAATTCGTGTCTTATCTTCACTTCTATAGAGTCTACAATCGCATCATGATTTTTTGGGAACCATCCGCTATTATTCTCCTTTCTTTGACAGTTTTTACATATCGTCCAATCGTTTACTTTAAATGTAGAAGAAGCCCTCGTTGTATCATTTCTGTATGCCCAACCATTGGTATATTCCCAAGGTTTGCCATTTCCATTTTCTCCAGAAACCCCAAAAACATCGACTGTTTCCCATCCAAGACTCCATGTTGCATTAACATCTGGTCTTCTAAATAAGTATACTACATCATTACCATTAATATAATTGGTCCTGCCACTTCCACTATTATCCAATTGTTTGTGACCGGCAACACCTGCCTGGGTTGATGGCATAGCAATAAGCTGGTTGTTGTTATTCATTTCTGCAAAGTAATCATCCATATAAGTGCTCCATGAATAATAATGCACATAATAATACTGACCCGAATCTAAAGATACTTGTGGAAAAATAGCATTGGAATTATGGGGTGTAGTTTTAACATTAGCATCATGGCCTACATTTACAGAATATTTTCTTAAGTCAGGAATATCTTTTATGGCATAGAGTTCAACTACTTTTGGCCAATGACTTCCTACTACTCCATCGAATATTCCAGTGATCATTAGATGTGGTGATTCTACTAACGTAGTCCAGTTTGTTCCTCCATCCGTACTTTGTTGCCATTGTTTGTTGATAGAGGATTGTGATGTGCTAGCCCCTATAAACTCGTAGTTACTTCCTGAAAGCACTGTAGTAGACATCGGAGAACGGGTTAAAGTAATGGCAGAGCCCACTTGCTTATAATCATCTACTCCGTTATTGTCAAGATCTTCTGGAGTCGTATACCCATCACTACCACTTGTCACCACACCATTGATATCCACAATCAATTCTGTTGGATTGCCTGCGCTTAAACCTAAAAACCCATCGTTATCGCTATCGGTAAACCCTGCTTCCAACACATCGTTACATCCATCATTATCGCTGTCTAAATCTAAATAATCTGGCTGTCCATCTCCATCGGTATCACCTGTTCCTTCTACGGTATTTAAGATTCCATCATTGTCTGCATCCAAATCTTGGGAATCTCCTATCTCATCGTTATCTCTATCGCTATCTTGAGAGACAGTTAGCGTTGCACAAGTAGAAGCGACATCGTTTCCACAAGCGAAAGATGGCGTAGAAAGAATCACTCTATACTTGTTTTGATTCATGGTAAAAGGCACGTTATTGATGGTCAATGTATTGGTGTTAGGTCCAGCAAATTCTTGTGGGTTTCTAAAAGTCATGATAGGATAAGGATTAGCAGCAGCGCTATTTAAAGAAATACCATCGACACACCCATTACACATTTTCCAATCGTTTAAAGAAAATACCGTGCTTGAAGTTCTACCATTTTTTCTATATGCCCATCCTTCAGTATATTCCCAAGGTTGTCCCGTCCCATCTTGATTATTTACTCCAAAAATATCTATTTGAGCCCATCCCGAATTAGCATTAGGATCAGGTCTTTTGTAAAGAACGACAGGATCATCTCCACTCATTTGATTTGTTTTATGGAATCTAAAAAACTTATGATCAACAGAAGAGGCAGGTATTTGATCACCAAAAAACTCATAATTATGTTGACCGTTTGCCCAATTACTATATTCAACTAACAAGTATTGTCCTTTTTGTAATGTCATAGCTGGATTTGCCGGAGTCATACTATTCCAACCATTAGCACCTAAAGCATTATCTGGTTGAGTGCTGTTTGCTCCATCCTGTGCAATATCTAAACCATATGCAGCTAAATTAGGTATGTCTCTTACTGCAAATAATTCAACAATTTTTGGCCAATCCGATCCATTTCTATCTCCTTTAAGAACACCAGTAATCATTAAAGCAGGAGATTCTGTAATATCTGACCATGTGTTACAATCAGTAGTGCTCCGCTGCCATTTATAGGAAATATAGGCATTAGAAGTTCCCGTAACAGTTAATGATACGCTATTGGATTCTAACACAGTTTTGTTAACTGGCTGAACAGTGATTTGGGCTTGACTCCCCTTTTCAAGATAATCTTTTGTGTTATTTGCATCTAGATCTTGAGGCGTAGCATACCCTGTTACGTTAGAATTATCGTTATTTTTAATTACCCTACCTTGCGCATCAACTATCACATCTGTTCCCGCATTTCCAACACTTGTTCCACTACCCAAAATTCCGTTATTATCAGGATCTGCAAACCCTGCTTCAACAGCGTCAAAGCAATTATCTCCGTCGCTATCCAAATCAAAACGATTAGGAATACCATCTAAATCAAGGTCTCCAAAACCTTCTTCTGTATCTAAAATCCCATCGTTATCATCATCCAAATCATAAATATCTTGTACGTTATCTTCATCTTTGTCTGGAAGCACGGTTAAGATTGCCCCCACTGAAGCCGTGTCTTGATCACACACATATGAAGAAGTGGATAACAACGCTCTATATTGATTTCCAGAAAGAGCTAATGTCGCGTTGGTTATCTGTAAAGTATTTGTTGTCACACCAACATAAGGAGCTGAGTTAACAAGGTTACTCCAATTTTGTCCGTTATCAGAACTTTCTTGCCACTGGGTAGATACTCCACCTAGAGCGACTGAAGCTACTGTAAAGCTGACATTTCTCTTATCTGAAATGGTAATGGAAGCAGGGTTTGTAATGCTGGTAACCTGTCCTCCTGCTTCTTTATAATCTTTTACTCCATTTGCATCAAGATCGTTAGCAGCAGTATAACCGTTAGCAGCGGTTTTTCCAGCCCAATCCGTGACGATACCAAAATTATTGACGACTACAGGATCCGTACCTAGAATACCATTATTATCTCCATCGACAAAACCAGCCTCCGTCACATCGTTACAGCCATCTCCATCTGCGTCAATGTCTAAATTGTTTGGAGTTCCATCTGAATCTATATCCGAATTACCCCCACTGTTTTCATCTGCATCCAAGATTCCATCGTTATCATCATCTAAATCAGAATCGTTAGAAACACCATCATCATCAGTATCTTCTTTTACCGTCAACACCGCTTCATTAGAAGTAAGGTCACTATCACATAAAAATGCTGACGTCGAAACGATTGCCCTATATTTAACCAAAGACATGTTTTGAGCAATAGGAGATATCTTCATAGCGTTTGTAGTGACGTTAGAGTATGCTCCACCATTGGAAAGATTTTCCCATGCTCCACCAATTTCCTGTTTCTGCCATTGATATGCCAAAGATCCTGTGGTCGTAGCTGTTACAGTAAAGGTTACAGCATCATTTACCTCTCGTAACGCATCCACTGGATGTAGAGTAATCTGAGCGACAGCACCTACTTCTTTATAATCTTTTGTTCCATTAGCATCCCCATCTACTGCAGAAGGTGTTGTGTACCCACCTTGACCTGTTACTTTACCAGTATTATCTACTGCAGGAGAAGCGTTTGGTCCTAACATACCATCATCGTTTGTGTCGGTAAACCCTGCTTCTATTACATCTTTACAGCCATCCCCATCGGTATCTGGATCCAAACTGTTGATGATCCCATCGTTATCTAGATCGTCTGTGCCCTCTTCGGTATCTAAAATTCCATCGTTATCATCATCGACATCGTCTTTATCCGGCACGCCGTCATCGTCTGTGTCTGTCGGCGTCACTGTTAGCGTTGCGGCACATGTTTCTTGGTCTGTGTCACACAAAAATCCTTTCGTAGGAATTAATGCCTTAAGCTGGTATCCATTCCATTCATATTGCACATCGGTAAGAGTAAGGGTTTTTGTTTTTGAGTTGCTAAAAGGAAAAGGTTTTGAGGTAAAAGTCTTAAAAGGAAAAGCCTGAGCTCCAATTGTTGCGTTCGTATTATAATTAGTGTTGGAATAATTTAAACATTGTTGTCCACCAGAACACCTCTCCCAATCATTAAAATCAAATGTGGTACTTGGAAGTGTGTTGTTTTTTCTTTTTACCCATGCATGATCGTATCTCCACGGGTCACCAGAAGCGTCTACTCCATTACCTCCAAAATCATCAACAATTTTCCAATCATTAGCAACATTTGATGATCTTTTATAAAGCATAACAGGTTTTCTTCCATTGAGGTAATTCATTTCACCACTATACTCTCCTACACCAGATGCTCCCCCATCAAATCCAGCCCATGCGTCAAAATAAGAATCATTATAAAACATATAATAATAACTTCCTTTAGATAAAGAAACATTTTGTAAAACATCAGAGTGAGCAGTACTTGTATAACTATTTACGCTGTTAGCTACATCAATAGCATATAGACTTAAATCCGCAATATCATTTAAAGCATATAACTCGATAAACTCAGGTCTATTTTGATTACTTTTATCCGCTCTTACAACAGCGCTGATCATCAAATCGGTATCTGGAATATCTTTCCACGCCCCTCCAGGCGCTTTATATTGCCACTGATAATCTACTGACCCAGAGTTGATTACAACATCGGTTTGAAATGTGGTGTTTTCTCCCTGATCAACGGTAACATTTGCAGGACATGTCTTAGATACTACTGCAGATCCCTCTTCTTTATAGTCTAAAGCTCCATTTCCATTTAAGTCTACTGCAGAAGGTGAAGTATATCCTCCGCTACCCGTCACTTTACCGTTACCATCTACTGGTGGTGGTGCAGAACCGCCTAACATGCCATCATTGTTAGCATCTGTAAATCCAGCTTCTATTACATCTTTACTTCCATCTCCATCTGAGTCAGGATCTTAACTTTTCGGAATACCATCT